>BNUJ01000019.1 GCA_025997275.1 Deferribacterales bacterium | reverse complement strand
ACCTAGACTTCGCAGAGGCTTCCGCTGACCTAGCAAAAAAACAACTACTAATGACCACACAAACAAACCTGCTCTCGCAAACTAACGCCCTGCCACAAACAATAATGCAGTTGATAAAATTCTGATTATGTATTGATGAAATCAACAAATGAAACATCACCTAATGGTATTGTTTCTAACTTATCAGCCGCTTTAATTATTTTTGTTAAGATGCCGTTCAGGGGGATTAGCATTATGCCGTTGACTGCTAGCTGTGCTACTAGCGAACTTGGTAGACTGTTTGCCCCAGCTGATGCGAGTATCCTATCAAAAGGTGCTTTCTCCGCTAATCCTAGCGAGCCATCAGATAGGCTAACATCGGCATTGCGGACGTGCAGATTGCGCAAACGCCGCTTGGCAAGCAAAACAAGCTCTGGCACAATATCCACAGCATAAACCTGTTTCACCAGTTTGCTCAAAAGTGCCGTTACAAAGCCCGAGCCTGAGCCAATCTCTAAACAGGAATGCTCAATAGACAGCTCCAACATCTCCAGCATGTATGCCACAAGAGCGGGCTGGGAAATCGTCTGTCCATAGCCTATCGGCAGGGCATCTTTGGTATAGGCTTTGCTCTTTAACACTTCGTCAACAAATAGTTCTCGCGGGAACGCCGCAAACGCACTGACAACCGCAATGTTATTATGGCAACTTGGAGCGATTATATGAGTAAGATAATTACGCAGCTGTGCATGGCTGATAGGTTTCATTGCTAATCTTTCGCCAAATATACCGTCTGACTTGGGAATGCAAAACTGATATTTAGCTCAGTGAATGCGTCAATAATGTTGTAGTTGACCTGCTCTACCCGCTCCATATATAGGCTTGTATTACTGCCAGCAGACACATAATAAACCAGTTCAAAGTTTAGCGAACTATCAGCAAAAGTGGCAAAGTTCACCCGCCCCAGCGATACCCCCTCAACGCCAGCTACACATCTCTTTAACACTTGCGGAACCTGTTTCAACAGGTCAGATTTAGTGCCATATTCCACCCCTATTATCGTTACATTGCGACGTGTTGTCATATCCTCGTAATTTTTTAACATTCCTTTAGTCATATCAGTGTTAGATATGACAATCTTTTCGCCGTTGAATGCCCTTATGCGAGTGCCTTTCAGCCCAATCTTTTCCACCGTGCCAGCGTGTCCACCCAGTTCTACCCAGTCGCCCACATTGAAAGGCTTGTCAAACAAGATAGTAAAATAGTTGAATATATCGCTGAGTAGCGTCTGTGCAGCTAATGCCACAGCCATACCGCCAATACCCATACCAGCTATCAGCGTATTGATGTTAAAACCTATGTTGCTTAAAACGAACAGCACCGCTATTATCCACAGAACAACATCAGCGAACAGATTCATTGCACCTAACACAACAGGCTCTAAACGTCTATTTAGATATCTGTTGCCGACTAGTTTCATAACGCCTGCCGCAAAGCGAACTAGGCAGAACGTAATAATAACAACACCTACGGAACTGATAATTTTGTCAACGATAGGTGGCAGGTCTTTCAGATAATACGTAACTAGAAAAAAAGGGATATATTGGATTATAGGCGTCAGCTTCTCCTCGCCAGTGAGAACATCAGATGCAATGCCACCGTTAAACCGCATTTTAAGCACTGCAACTATGCGGTGTATCCGTTTGCGTATAAACGATGCTGCCATCAGAGCAGCCACCAGCAGGAGTGCGCATACTATATAGTCTAGGACAGTGTTGCCGTTTATAATGGTCTTCAAAAAATCGTTTATTACAAGCACTACAACGCCCTATGCCCTATATCGCTACGATATAAGGCACCGTCAAAATGTATCTGCTCCACAGTGGCGTAGGCGTTTTTAAGTGCCTCATGCAAATCGCGTCCCATACCTGTCACCGTCAACACACGTCCGCCCGCCGTCAGCAGTTGACTATCAACAAACTTTGTGCCTGAATGGAACACCTTAACGCCAAAATTAGTCTTAATATCAAAGTTAGCCCCAACACCATCCAGCCCAGTTATCGGCAATCCCGTTTCATACTCGGCGGGGTAGCCACCGCTAGCCATCACCACCGTAGCTACGCTGTTATTGTCCCATGTTAGCGTCTCCTCCGCCAACTTTCCGTCTACCACCGCCATCATGTGGCGGGCTAGGTCGCTGGTTAGACGTGGCAATATCACCTGCGTTTCAGGGTCGCCGAAACGACTGTTATATTCCAACACCCGAACACGGCTCAACTTGTCGCCCGTGCCATTCAATACCATTAACCCTGCATATAAAATGCCCTTGTATGTGATGTCGCGCTTCTTTAGTTCACTCAACACAGGTCGTATCACTAATTCTGACAGCTTGGCGTATTCTTCATCAGTAAATATGCTCGCTGGGGAATACGCTCCCATACCGCCAGTGTTCGGACCTTTGTCTCCATCGTAAGCTGCTTTATGGTCTTGAGCGGGTGCCAGTGGGATAATCGTGTCGCCATCCGTCATAACAAGGTATGACACCTCTTCACCCTCTAAAAAGTCCTCTATCAGCACCTTTAAGGCACATTGACCGAATATATGCTTCACCAGCACGTCATTTACCGCATCTATTGCCTCTTGCAAAGTGCCCGCAATCGTCACGCCTTTACCCGCTGCAAGCCCGTCTGCCTTTACGACTATAGGCATAGTTTTAGTTTTTAAGTAGTCTATCGCGGCATCCGCTTTCTCAAAATATTTATAACCTGCTGTGGGGATATTTGATGACGCCATAATATCTTTTGCAAATGACTTGCTCGCCTCAAGCTGAGCTGCCATTTGACAGGGACCGAACGTTTTCAGCCCGTTAGCTTCAAAAAAATCAACAATCCCAAGCGAGAGAGGCACTTCTGGACCTACGACTGTCAGAGCAATGTTTTCAGACTTGGCAAACTTAGCCAGCTTTATTAAATCGTCCGCCGCAATATCAACGTTCTTACACTTGTTTTCAAGTTGTGTGCCACCATTGCCCGGAGCAACGTAGACCATAGACACATCTTGCAAACTTGCCAGTTTCCATGCAATAGCATGTTCCCTGCCACCGCCACCTATGACTAATATATTCATATCTTATCCACCACTAATCTTTTCGTATCCGGCGGCTCACCATGAGTAACATAGCCTGTGTGAACAACGTGAACCCCATAGCAGAGTAGAGGTATCCTTTCGGTATTTCTACACCAAAACCGCTAAATACAAGGAATACACCCACGAGCAATACAAAACATAGCGCAATAACTTTTATCTCAATATATTTATCAATAATTTTAATGATAGGTGCAGAGGCAAAGAGCATTACAGCCATAGCTATACAAACGGCAGTTATCATTATAGGCAATTGATTTGATATGCCAACCGCTGTAATGACAGAATCCAACGAGAACACTATATCCATCAGCCCTATCTGAAATGCCGCCAGCAATAGATATTTGCCCCCCTTTATATCAGGCTGTTCTCGGTCTTCTTCAACAGATGTAAGATTGCGTAGTTCAGATAACCCTTTGTATATCAGAAATGCACCCCCTGCTAACATTACCAAATCACGCACTGATACGGGGTGGGCAGACATATAAAATACAGGCTGAGTCATACGGGCTAGAGTTGACATTGTAAATAAGAGCATACAGCGGGTAAGTAGCGCAAAGCCAATGCCAAGCCGCCTGCCAACGTCCTGCAGATGGTCGGGCAACCCACCCACGAGCAGAGCAAGCATTACAAGGTTGTCAATACCTAACACTATCTCAAGCACAGATAGCGTAGCTAGCATACTAATAGAGTCTACGTTTAATATTGCATCCATAATCGCAACAGGCTAACACACTTTGCAAATATTGTAAATAGTATGAATATTTCCCCCGTTGAGGGGGAGGATAGCTTTTATTCACATTGCCTACCCTAGAATGTGTAAGCGAAAGAGATAGAGTAATAATCTACTATAGTTTAAATGATAATTCCCTCATCATATTGTATAGGTTATAGCATTTTATATTGAAATGCCTACAAACATCAGGTATTTTAACTTTGGACGTAAGTTGAGTTAAATTGGCTGATGTTTCAAGTGTAACCACACTATATCCATGTGTTCTTGCACTTGCTATCAACCAAGGGTCAGCAACAGTAACCTCAGACCACCTCCTAAGCGCATCAACATTATAACATTTAGCTTCACTAATGTAATTGATAACATCAGTATAGTTGCCTATTATATTTATGTCATTACTTTTTAGTGGCGTTATATGTTTGGATTTTATCCATTTAGATAAACCATCGTCATTTTTTACTAACTCATCAAAGACTTTATCCAGAATGATAACACGTCCAGAAACGATTGCCTGCTCCATAGATGACCAAAAAGTCGGCACAATATCAAAAGCATAGTAGTTACGATATGGTGTAATCAAAGAGTTTGTGTCTATTATAAATGTTTCGTTTATCATTTAACGCCTCTAGCTTTACTCACAAGTTTATCAAACGTTCCCACGTTCATTCTTGTAAGCCTAAACGCTTCCATATCTAGCGTCTTCCCCTCTTTTATGCTATTATGCAAAGCTAGGATAAAGTTTCTGCCAAACCTAGAAATATTAGTTCTATAATAGTCTCCACCGCCTCTTTTTTCTTTTCTCATCTCCTTTTGCTTGTTGAAATTTACTATGGCTTCATCAGAAATGCTTTTATATTGTTGCTGCGTAATATAAGCACTGTCTAGTGCCCTTCTAGCTATGACTAGCTCGCCACACTTAAATATACGTGCTAATTTTTTTACTCTATTTTCTGTCAACTCATTATTTTTTTTCCATTCTTCAACAAACGCAGTGTTCGGAACGAGTATCTCGGCTGTTACAGCGTTACAAAGCTTTTCCAAAGGTTTGTTGCTATGAACTCCATGTCTGTCATTGTAAAAGCTGTGTTCTCCCAACCATACGTGCACAGCCTCGTGAATCAAGGAAAATAGCCTAGCACCCGCAGAATCGCTGGCATTTATAAAAACTAATGGCACGTAATCGTGTAATAGGGTAAAAGCACGAAACTCATCAATATTCAGCTGGCGACGAGAATTTTGTCCAACTATTCCATACATAATTACGAGTAGTCCAACGCCTTCAAATCGTTCTCTCATATATCTAAGAGAAACATCTGCATCTGTTATGGTGCTTTCAGCATACCAATCAATATTTACGCATATAGTATCTCTAATGGATTGTGCAATCAAAGCAACATCAGTATTGCCTTTGAGCAAGCCGACAAAGGGCAACTTGCTATAACCGTTATCTAATCTATACTCATACATCCATTCTTGAATAGATTCCATATGTTTTATGGTATCTATCAAGTTGCGACTGGGCTTACCCTTGACCAAGCTGTCAACTGTGCGATACTCTAAAAGAGGTAATTGTTCGTCTGGTGGAGATTGGAGAAAAAAATAACCGAACGGGATATGCGTTTTCTTGCTTATTTTTTCAATATTACTAAACGTAGGCACCACACTCCCGCTATGCCATTCTTTTAGAGTGTCAACTGCACCTTTCAAAACAGCATTATCAGTATTATCAGTATTATCAGTATTAACAGCGGCAAGTACCCACTCTAAAACACAAGGGGCAATATTGATTTTGACAGCATCCATTACTATTTTAACTCCATTGAAGATACACTGCCCCTCCTACTAATGTATAGGAGAGGCTTTTACAAACAATCTTACGCTATTGGTCCGCCTTTTGCGACTTCTTTTGCCTCAGCGGAATCACCATATTGCTTAAAGTTATCAACAAACGCCTTGGCAAGTTCTTTTATCTTCTTGTCATATTCAGCCTCGCTAGACCAGCCCTTGCGTGGCTCCAATATCTCGGCTGGCACACCCGGGATAGACTTAGGTATATCAAAACCAAAAATCTTATCCTTAGTATATCCGCCCGCCTCAACCGCCCCCTCAAGGATAGCCTTAATGATAGCCCTAGTATGCTTGATAGAATAACGTTTGCCTACACCATAAGGACCGCCAGTTAAACCAGTGTTCAGCAGATAGACTGATGCGTTATGTTTATGCATCTTTTTCTTTAACAACTCAGCATAAGTGAAAGGCGAATGCGCCATGAACGGACCGCCGAAACAAGTGGAAAATGTTGCCTGTGGCTCAGTTACCCCACGTTCAGTGCCTGCAACCTTTGCAGTATAGCCTGACACAAAGTGAAACATCGCTTGCTCCGGCGATAGCTTTGACACTGGCGGCAACACGCCGAACGCATCGTAAGTCAAAAATATGATATTGCTAGGATGCCCGCCACGATTATCTTTAGACACCATAGGCACAAACTCCAACGGATACGACACACGCGTATTTTCAGTGATAGATTCATCATCAAGGTCAAGAACCCTAGTGCCATCAACCAGCGGGATATTTTCTAATATAGAACCGAAACGTTTAGTGTTAGCATAGACTTCAGGCTCAGCCTCAGGGGAAAGCTTGATAGTCTTGGCATAGCATCCACCTTCAATATTAAAGATACCATTATCATTCCAGCCATGTTCGTCATCGCCAATCAAATAACGCTCTGGGTCGGTTGATAGCGTAGTCTTGCCTGTGCCTGACAGCCCGAAGAATAACGCAACATCACCCTTCTTTCCGATGTTGGCAGAGCAGTGCATGCTGAGAATGCCTTTTTTAGGCAGAATATAGTTCATTATAGAAAATACTGATTTCTTCATTTCGCCCGCATAGGCTGTGCCACCAATGAGAACGATTTTCTTGGCAAAGTTCACTAGAACAAATGTGCCACTGACGGTGCCGTCAAACTCTGGCACCGCTTGCAAGCCCGGCATACAAATAACGGTAAAATCAACCTTAAAATTTTCCAGCTTTTTAGGGTCTTTTTCACGAATAAACATATTAGACGCAAATATATTGTGCCAAGCATATTCTGTAATGACACGAACATTCAGACGGCTAGCCTCATCAGCACCCGCATAACATTCGCGCACAAATATATCACGCCCTTGCACGTAAGCAAGCATTTTAGAATAAACTTGCTCAAACTTTTCAGCGGTGATAGGCTTGTTGTTCTTATTCCAATCAATATCTTTTTCAGATGAGGACTCTTTAACAATAAATTTATCGTTAGGGCTACGTCCTGTGTGCGGGCTGGTATAGGCAAGCAATGCACCACCCTCAGCGATAAAACCCTCGCCATAGTCAACAGCATGCTCGTAAAGCTCGGGCACGGACAAATTCATATAAACTTCCCCAGTGTTTTTGATACCGTATTCTTTTAACATTTTAGCTACGTCAGCCATAGCTTGCCTCCTTTAAGACAATATAATATAACTACATTATAAATAAAGTTCTTGCACTTGTCAAGCTATTCATATATAACCTGCTATTATGGGCTACGCTCTCTACATACACCTGCCGTTCTGCATCCGCAAATGCCCCTACTGCGATTTTTATTCCGAACCTGTCTCGGCTAGCTCCCCCATAGACAGCTATCTTAACGCTTGCTTAACGGAGCTAAACACATTCAAGGGAGTTGCTATTGACACCATATATATCGGTGGAGGCACGCCGTCAATAATCCCAGCGGTTAAACTAGATAAATTCATCAGAGCCACGTTATCAACAGTGAACTACAGCGGCAGTGAGATGACCATTGAACTAAACCCTGATAGCACAAGCGATGAATTTATATCAATGCTCAGCGAGTTGCCTATTACGCGTTTCAGCGTAGGAGTCCAATCATTAAATAATGACGTGTTAAGATTATTAGGACGCCCACACAATGCAGAACAGGCTAAACAAGTGCTAGATAAACTGCAAAACAGAACGAATGCCGCTATAAATGCCGATATTATCTACGATATACCTACTGTCAATCCTAGAGCAATTTATGAGACTTTACAGGAGCTAACGCTCTACAACCTAGAACATATATCAGCCTATTCATACTCCCCAGATACAGGCTACCTAACAACTGCGCCGACAGATGAGCCAGAGCAGACGGAGCATGTCTGCGCTATGCTGAAAACGGCAGGCTATGAACGCTATGAAGTATCAAACTTTGCAAAGGCAAGTTGCCGTTCGGTGCATAATCAAAAATATTGGGGGATGTCCGAATACATCGGCATCGGTGCAGGGGTGCACTCTATGCTCTACAACGAGAGACAGCGGATTCGCTATTCACACAAACCTAGCATTGAGAGCTACATCAACAATCCCATCGCAAGAGACGAGCTAGAAACATATACTGCGGAACAGGCAGCACTAGAAAGCGTAGTGTTCGGCTTGCGCCAGATAGACGGCGTTGATATTAAACTGATAGAAACTAGAACAGGACACAGCTTTGATACATCATTTCTGGAAAAGGTGCAATATTTAATAGCGCAGGAGTTATTATGCTATGAAAATAATTTTTTGCGTGCTACTGACAAGGGGTTAATGCTATTAAATCAAGTAATGTTGCACTTATGGAGCTAGTTGTTATATAATAAAGAGATGCAGTCAGCGTATATATTATCATTGGTCCGTTCAGGGCTTGGGGTGCTAACGAGCCGCGTATTCGGGCTTATCCGCGATGTGGTGATTGCTGGAGTCTATGGCGCAACTGGCTTGACGGATATATTCTTTGTAGCGTTTGCTATCCCCAACCTATTCCGTCAGTTCTTTGCTGAGGGAGCTATATCGTCCGCATTCGTCCCATTTTTAAGCGATAAACTCCACAACGACGGCAGAAAATCTGCCTGTACATACCTTACACAATTGCTATTAGTGCAAACGCTCCTAATGCTGGCAATCTGTTTTATATCAATGCTATTTGCACCCTATATAATCAGATTGTTTATGCCAGGTGCCACCTACAATATGTATGTGGTGCAGACTGGAGCAAATATTCTGCGGATAGTAATGCCGTATCTGTTCTTTGTAGGTATCGGAGGGCTACTTGCAGGCTATTTGAACCTGAATAACAGCTACTATGTAGCATACTCATCCACCGCTTGCCTCAATATAATGATGATAGTGGGTGCAACAGTAGGCTATTACCAAAACGGCAACATATATAGCCTTGCGTTCAGCGTATTCTTCGGCGGTACGTTCCAACTGGCACTGGTATATGTATATTCTTACCACAAAGGCTTCCGTTTTGGCAAGCTCTCGCCTGTGGACATAGACGTAAAACGTACATACAAGCTACTAGTTCCTTCTATTGCAGGCGTTTCTATAAGCCAGCTGAACTTTATGATAGGACGCATAGTAGCATCATACTTAGAGGCGGGTAGCATATCGTGGCTATTCTATGCTAATAGGCTATTCCAATTTCCGCTGGGTATATTTTCTGTCACGATTAGCACCGTCAGCCTGACGGAGCTTAGCAAGGCGCGTAGTTCAGGCGATGCGCAACAGGTCAAAAAACTGATAGACAAGGCTATTATTGCACTGCTACTTATAATATTACCAGCAACAATAGGTTTGGTAGTGTTATCGCAGGAGATTATTCAGTTAATATTTGCCAGACGTGCATTTACGCAATATGATGTGCTAAAGTCAGCACAAGCGTTGCAAATGTATTCTGTGGGCTTGCTCTTTTATTCGCTGGTGGCAATCTTTACGCGAGTGTTCCACTCTGAAAAGAATATAAAATATCCTGTTGTGGTGGCGGGGGTGTCATTTGTTGTCAATTTAATCTTTAATTTGATACTTATGCGCCCACTGGGGCATGCTGGAGTGGCACTCGCCTCAAGCATAGCTGCCGTAGCCAATGCATGGCTACTATACATAGGGATAAGAAGCTACAAGTTTAACATCAGACAACATTTAGGTTTCTTACTGCGGCTATTATTAGCCGTCTATGCAATGGTTGTTGCGCTGGTCGCTGGTAAAATGCTACACCTGCCAGTGCTACTCACAATCACCGCCTGTATGACACTATACTTCGGCGTGCTACACCTATCAGGGGTAAATATCAGGAAGATGATAAGGTAAGGCTAGCTTATCAATTCAGCTACTCAGGTCGTTCCATTCAGGATTGCCGTCACAAAAATCACAGCCTTCTAATCCTGAATATTCGCCAACGGCATTACTTGTCTGTCCACACCACTCGCATGTGTCCATAGAATCGTAAATACTAAAACAACAAGTACAAAAATAGTTGCCATCGTCCATAGGCACAACCGAGTCGGTATGACCACATGATGAACAGCCATAATAATCTCCACTATATAAATCATGGTGGTCATAACTTGGTGGACTTATTTCATTAACAATATCATTATAGCTAATCTGTTTGTCACATTTGGGGCAAACGAAATTATCATATAATTCAGGAATTATTATAGTCTTTCGGCAATGTGGACAAGAGGCTTGTAACTCTACAGAGTAATCCCTGCAAATCCTACACCTATACTCTATTAAAGAAATATCTTTCGTTATATTTATTATCTCCTTAGTGACAGCCTCATATCCACAATAGGAGCATTTCTCGGCATTAGTGAGAGTGCCTTTAATTTTATCATATTGTTCTTTATAGTAGCGTGCTCTATAAGGCTTGTATTTAGTTTTTAACTGATTATGCATTTCATTTATATCTGAAAAATGCTCGCTAAAAACATCCTTCCAATCTCCTATTAAAAGGCGGTTGAGGTCGTGCCAAGCCTCCATCTGGTCTGCGATAATCTCATCTTTCTCATTCTTATAATCAGGATGATAAAAATGCACCATCTTGTTTCTATGTTGCCTTACTTTATCTATGTTAGCTACCACATCTTTTTTAAGAGGTGTATTTAATGTCTCTTTTAATCTATCTTTAATTTCTTCAAATGATACAGATTTGAAATCTCCAACTAAAAACTTGTTCATACTAAGACTAGCTTTAGATGGAGAAACAATCAAAGTCCAATGCTCTTTTAGAATACGTGCTTTCAGAAATAATTCTATAGCCGTATAAAAATTGATAACAGCATATTTCAAGCCATCTTCGGGCTTAGATAAGTCTGCTAAAGAGCGTTTCATAAAGCCCATAGCATTTTCAACAAGCAAATCAAAAGTCCTTTCGTTATCTATAGGCATAATATCTTGCCTCCTTGCCTATCATAGGCTATCCCAACGGAAAGCAGTTGTCAATAGAAAAAGAGGCAACTATATACTTGATTGGAGTTATTATGTTGCAAGTGAACCTTGCCTTGTGAACGTGTGAATGGTTTTCTAAGGGCAGTCAGAGCTCATTGGGTATTAACGGGCGGGTTTGAAACCCGCCCCTACCCTCTATATGATAGGAGGGGAATTTTATTACCCCAAGTGGGGGCTTCTGATATTCATTAAGCAACTTTTTCTTCCTCAATAGCAACGTCAACGTTGCCATAGTCTAGCAACTCAAATATTTCCAGTCCCTTAAACCATGATAGTTTAGAAAATGGCAAGCCCTTGTCGGCATAGCTATTCAATGCCCCTATGAACGCACGTGCAACGGGGCAAGCACTACGCTCTTTGTCAGCCAGCACGTTTGCTAGAGCACTCTTAATAATCTCATATCCTTCAGCCTTAGTTAATTTAATCATAGCTACCTCCCCTTAAATTACGCGACGGATATCTATCCATCTTTTATACATACGAACTTCATATTCACTTTGTAGTGCCTTAGCCATTTCAGTAAATATGCCTAACTCCAAATCATTGTCTGCGTATATCTTTACAAGTGTTCTGTCAGTCTCAGACTTTATGTGAACAAACACGTCCGTTAATATACCAAGTAGAACAGTTGTCCGTCTTTCAAGTGCTACTTTGTCAGTAATAGTGCTATCCAAAAGTCTGTTTGCATAGTATATGCGCATATATTTTTTATAATTAGGTGCTCCCCAATCAGGAACACTCCTAACATCAAGTATTGCACACCTTTCGTTAGTAGCCCCATCACTTACCAGCGAATAAACACACTTGCTGGTGTTGTTTATATCGTCAGAAAGTGCAAACTCTTTAGAGTTCTTTATAGCTCCCAGCTCTTTATCATCAATAGGTTTTATCTTATACACTGCCCAACTCCTCTATGATTCATATAGTATAGGCGTTTTATTAAAAAGTCAAGATTATCTTGGAGGATTATATACTCAACTGGACTTATATGTCGCAAGGAGTCCTTACGTGGTGAACGTGTGAATGGTTTTCTAAGGGCAGTCAGAGCTTATTGGGTATTAACGGGCGGGTTTGAAACCCGCCCCTACCTTTTAATCTTTGACTAACCCTTAAAACCAGTGACAAAAAGAGGGGAGGGGACAGATAGCATGTCCTTCCCCAAGCACAAACTCATTATATCCTGCTACTACTAACAAAACGAACCCTAAAGGGTGCTGTTTGCCTTGTCACTTGACATGGGCCTAATAATACAATGAAAAAAGACGGTTGTCAAGAGCTTTTATAGCAACTATACAGGGAGAAATATGATACAATTATCCCCAAAGGGGAGTATAATAAAAGGCTAGCTTAATATAATGAATGAGGTGTTTATATGGCAGACGCCAAAAAGTTTATTCAACTAGAGTTTGCTCCTGATATGTATTATATCACGACAAACCTAAACAAAAAAAATGTGAACAAGATATGGTTTCACCATAGCAAACAAGGTTTCATACAATACACTGAAACACCTGAGGGATTGTTGGTGCTAGTAGATAATCCTGTTCATGATATAGCTACCGACATAGATTGGTGGAAAGCTAATAACTTGCCAAGAATAGCAGAAGTCTATGACGAGGCTATTATTAGAGAATATGGCATAGACGGAGAAATCTATAAGAGGCTAGAAAAAGTAACCCTTATTGAAACTATGGAAGCGGCAATATAAGGTAGAAGAAGAGTTGTGGGGCAATAATGCAAACCCTACCCGATAAGCGGTGTTTGTGCCTAGACTAGGTGGCTGGCGTAGCTGTTATCACGCCAGCACTATGCGTTTGTTGTCGTTCTTTACAAATGCGTTAGTGCGGGTAAGGTCGTGTTCCGCAGTGCTAGCCGTTCGCCAATCTATCTTTGCTGTATATTCCTGTGCAAAAGCCATAGTCTTTATATACGCCTCGCTCTCACCCGTTTCCGATAGAGTTGACAGGGCAGATAGGTAGTTATATCTATACCCTGTTGGAATAATAACTCGCTCCTCATCGTTCACTACAAACTCTGCATTCATCATAATACGTGAAAGTCGCCCATTGCCGTCAGTAAATGGGTGTATTTCGGTCACAAGAAACTTTATGAATAAAGCCCTTGCAAAAGCATTATCTAGTTGTTGATATAGGGCAAAGCCTCTTTTCAACGTGCCAACTACAAGCTCAGGTTTTACAAATATGGTCAGCCCTGCTCTGTTGCTTTGCATCTTAAATATACCCGGATACGCTCCAACCCTACCGCCCATTATTAACTTATGGCGATGTTGCAGAATGTCTACCAGCTCGTCAAAATTACGTGGAGTTCTATTCATCTCCGCCTTGTCAGAAATTGTTTCGTAGGTGCTGATAATATCGTGCGAATCCTCTGGGCGACTGGCAGGAATCTTCCCCTCAAAGATTATCTCTTTTGCCTCATCTACTTCAAACTCAGTTCCCTCTATATAGTTGGAAAAATAAGCCTCATAAAAGCATAGATATTCATTGAAGTTGTCAATGGGTTTCCTAAAGACAGGGGCTAGGCTTTTCAAACCCTCATAGAGCTTGTAAAATAGCTTTTCTCTGTTAGGGTCATAAGCGTTCCCAGCTTTACGGGCTAATCCAACCTTGCTTACTAGTTTAGTTTCTCTAGTATTTTGCAAAGCCCCAATAATTTGGGTCAATTTATCAAATTTCGCCACCAACTCAATTTTAGGTGCAAGCACACTTGCATCGTCACGAAGTTTATTTAATGCGGTTACACCGTAGTTACGTATAAATTTATCAAGCTGTTCCTCTATTTCTACCTGTGATAGACAGCGATTATTGTGTCCCATCCGCATATTTTCAAGATATTTTCTTGCAAGTGAAGGCATATAGAGGTTGTCCATAAATGGAGTGTCCCCAGCTTGTGCACCGGCACCTTTGCGGGGATAGATAGTATATTTGCCAATGGTAGTAGGGCGCACCCTATCAGATATAATAAACACGTAGCCATTATCCGCAGGTTTCATCTCAAAGGCGGTTCTGCCATCAATGATAGCTTTAGGATATAGCAAGCCAACAATAGTCCAAATATTTCTTAAAACCACCTTGTCAACATCATCAGTCATATCGGTGGTATAGAGGCGGGCGGTCAACTTACTAGCCTTGCCTTGCTTGACAAGACGATGTATAGTTAAAGAGTTCGCCTTATCTGACAAGATAATGGTTGGTAGGATGTCCATAAAGAATCATTATAGCAATTTTTCGTCCAGTTGCAAGCAAAATGAAATTATTTGTTCAGTTATTAGCCAAATTTGCAATTTTTTGTCCAGTTGTAAGCAAAATGGGAGCATTTGGCGAGCTGTCTTAATCTGCCTTAAAAAGCATTTTTATTGCATTTTTCTGCTTGCAAAAGCATATTCTATGTGATATAATTTCGCTATGCCTCAGACTAATAAACTCTTTCAAACACCGCCTTATGCTGTTGAGGACAGCTTACGGCGTATTGGATTAAACCTCAGAATCGCCCGCAAGCGGCGCAAGCTAACTATCGCCCAAGTAGCGGAGAAAATCGGTGCTGGCGTTCGTGCCATTAGCGATGCTGAAAAGGGCAAACCCTCAACTGCCATATCTGTATATATTGCCCTTTTGTGGGCTTACGACCTCTTATGTGATATTAAAGACGTGGCAAGCCCGCTAAAGGATGTTGAGGGGCTGCACCTTGCCGAGCTGAAAGCAGGGCATTCTTTACGGACGGCGATAGACAATGATTTCTAAAAAGAGTATTAAAAACGAATGTTATGTATATATGACCCTGCCAGAGCAGGTTGCGCCCGTCACGGCGGGCAAGTTTATACTGGAGACAACACCTAGTGGCGAAAACGTGGGGCGGTTTGTTTATGGCAAATCATACCTAGCACGTTTTAACGCCGTGCCTATTGACCCTGTGGAGTTAAAACTCACCGATAAAGTCTATGAAACCACTATAATGAAAGGCGTGTTCGGTGCTATCCGTGACGCATCGCCCGACTACTGGGGACGCAGGCTGATTGAGCGACACATAAGCAAACCCAATGTATCTGAACTGGACTATCTACTAAACTCACCAGATGACCGCATAGGTGCGTTAGGTTTCGGACTGAATCAAACACCGCCTGCGCCAAAGCGAACGTTCAACAAGGTGATTGACTTAGAGCGACTACAACAAACAGCTGATGAACTTATACGTGAAGAGGCTGCACAGGATTCACTGCACATTCAGGTAGAGGAGTTAATGCTACTTGGCACGTCAATGGGCGGTGCACGTCCGAAAGCCGTTGTTTTCTCAGATAATTCGCTATATGTGGCTAAGTTTAACTGCGCAACTGACCGCTGGAATAACGCCATAGTTGAACACGCAATGCTACTACTAGCTAGTGTCTGTGGGTTGAATGCTGCCGAGAGTAAAGTCGTTCAGGTTGGCGACAGGGACGTGCTACTGGTAAAGCGTTTTGATAGAGAAAGCACTGTGGCGGGCTATCTGCGCCACCGTATGATAAGTGCCCTAACCGTGCTACGCGCTAGTGATGAGACTAGTGGGCGGGACAAGTGGTCTTATGTGTCGCTGGCTGAGGAGTTGCGCAAGTTCTCGGCTGTTCCAAAAGAGGATGCTAAGGAGCTGTTCCGCCGTATGGTGTTTAATGCATTGATTTCTAACACAGACGACCACCCGCGCAACCACGCATTTATAGCTAAAGACAGGTGGCGACTATCCCCCGCTTATGACTTAACGCCTAATCCTGTTATTAGTTTAGAACATCGCGACCTTGCTATGCAATGCGGTCAACAGGGGCGATTTGCCAGCAAGAGCAATCTATTATCTGAATGTCGCAGGTTGATGTTAGAGCCTGACGAGGCGATGGCAATTATTGACACAATGGCGGACGTTGTGAAAAACAGCTGGTATAAGCTCGCCCGCAAAGCGGGGCTATCAGAAAGAGAATGCGAATTGATACAAGGAGCGTTTGTATATCAAGGGTTCTTTAGCTAAAACCACCCTCTTGCTTTCCCCTACAAATTACTTTATAGTTTCTAATATGACAAACTATGAAGTGAACACTAATATTGAGCAACAGCGGAAGACTCTTACTGGCTTGCTTAAAAAAACTGATAACGAGAAAGTGTTGCTGCGCTGGCTCACGACTGAGCTTGCCTATACCAGCAATGCCATTGAGGGCAACACGCTCACCCGCCGTGAAACTGCTTTGGCTATTGAGGAAAACATTGTAGCAGGAGCAAAACCACTGACTGACTACATTGAGGCAAGAAATCACGCTGATGCTTTCAGGTTCATATTTGATGCTCGCAAACAACCCATTACTAAAAACCTTGTTTTAACTATCCACAGATTGATATTACAGGGGATAGACAACCTCAACGCTGGGGTATATCGTAGCGTTCGCGTGCGAATTTCTGGCTCACGGGTGGTATTGCCTAACCCACTGAAAGTGCCCGATTTAATGGAGGACTTTGTGCAGAATATCAACACCGATATGCCTACAGGTGCGATTGAGGCACATTTAGCACTGGTATCAATTCACCCATTTATTGACGGAAACGGGCGGACGGCTCGGCTGTTAATGAATCTAATGTTAATAAATGCTGGCTACGCACCTATAATAATCCGTCCGCGCGACCGCAAGCGATATATTGCTTGCATTGAAAAGGCACAGATGCATGGGGACAATAACCATTATATTCTCTTTATGTTGCGGGCATTGGAACGCTCCCAGCAAACGGCTATTGATTTACTCACAAAAGATGTACCTGATACTAAAAAACTGCTCAAAATAGGCGAGCTGGCAAGGCTGGCGGGCTTGCCTGTTAGCACACTACGCTTTTACATCGCCAGTGGCAAACTAACCCTCGCCAGCCGCACGGAATCAGACTATATGCTCTTTGACCCAAAACAGGCAGAGGAGCTAAAAGAAAACGGGGGCGCACCCGCCCCCTCATAGTATTAGAACGCTACGCCGACCCTGCCCGCAAGTGATACTCCTTTACTACTTCTAATTTTAGCATCATAACCATCGGCATTTGCATATACTGGCAGATACTTTGCCTGCACGCCTAACACAAAGTGTCCTATATAGAGGTTCGCCCCAGTTTCGGCTGCAAATGAAGCACCCAAGTAAGTATCTCTGTGTTTAACGTTAGGTCCACGTTGGTCAATGCCTATAGAGGATATATTTAAGCCAAGACCGCCATAAACATCAAGATATTTGCTCACCGGATACCTTGCCAAAAAGAGTACTGGAGTTTGCAATCCACTCACCTTGACCTTATGTCCGGGATGGTAACCGGCAGGCACTGTCCACTTCTCAGCAAATACAGGGTTCAAACCAAATTCAAAGCCGAAATTCCTGTTAAAAAAGACTTGCAGAGAACCGCCCACCTTAGCATTACTAATGCTATGCTTAGCAACAGCATTAGAGTCTTCGCGGTATTTCAGATTAGGCGCAGTGCCACCGGATATCGCTAAATTCCAGTGTCTGTTTTGCGGCAAATCAGCTCCAAAACGTTCCGCATAGCTAGGCTCGACGTCATCATAGGCATATAATGCCACAGAGAACACCATAAACACACCCCATGTCAACAATAACAACTTTCTCATGTAATTTCCCTCCTAATGGTAAAGTGTCTATTTCTAAATCTGGTTCCCCCTATCCCATTTGTCAAGAGAGGAATTGCAACAAATAGCATTAAGAATGAGTTTTATGTTTATGTGAGGTGGCGACAACTACTGATATGATGGCCAACCCTCCCCCATTTAGAGAGAGGGTGAAACAACTAGAACGCTATGCCCGCCCTGCCGACAAATGACACGCCACTGCTTTTAAGCTCAGCATCAAAATAAGCACCATCAGCGATATCTGGCACTGATACATACTTCGCCTGTGCGCCAAACATAAAGTTGCCTAGATAAATATTTACTCCCGCTTCAGCTGTGGGCGATATAAAACTTTCGGTCTGTTCATGTCTCCTCAGAGCAGAACCGTCAAAATAATACTGCTTAAAACTTGTAGATATTAAGTCCACGCCAACACCGCCATAAACATCAAGATATTTGTTCACCGGATACCTTACCAAAAACAGCATGGGAATCGTCGTTACCTCAACATCAATTGTGTATATATAACCAGCTGGTTCCTTCCAATCATCGCTCATAGCGGTAAAGCCAACCTCAAAACCAAAGTTTCTGCCGAAATAATACTGCCAGCTAGCACCAATATTAGCACCACTAAATTTGTGCTCAGCAGTGCTGTCCTTGAACTCCAAGTCAGGCGCAGTGCCACCGTTGCAAGTCGTTTTTCAGCTCGTCAGGTATCTTTTCTATATCAAGCTCAGCCTCTACATACCGTTGCCGCTGTCTTTCGTTTTGGCTCAGGTAGAACTTTCCGTAGCTAGTGTGAAGTATAACATCCCCGCGCACCAACTTCCTCAATAGGTCAAATATGTTCATTTAGCACCTCTATCACGTATTCTATCACAAAAGAACGAACGTTGCAATTTCTCTCTTGACAAATGGGGGGGGGGGGGGTAAAACCGGGGAAAACCTTTTCGTTGGGGGGGTTTATGAAAAAATTTTTTTTTTTACATTTTCCGTTGTTCTTGGGTTTCTTTCTTCGGTTATTTTCAATAGCGGGGGGTTTTGACCTTGACTCTGTGGAACGTTTGGGGTCTTATT
>BNUJ01000018.1 GCA_025997275.1 Deferribacterales bacterium | reverse complement strand
CCGGGAGGACTAGGGTTTAGACGGGGGCTCTTCCGAACTCCCCAGAGGTTATCATAAGGGAAAAACATTATAGTCCCACCTTAAAAGGATCCTAGAGGTTAACAACTAATGAAACAAGGGAAAACCTTTGCCCCCCCCCCCCCCCCCGTCTATGCCATGCGTTGAGGCTGGGAATACTCCTTTTACCACACGAACAAGCTCAGGGTGAACCATTTTCTTCATAACCAATTCAATGCTTGTATCGCCGAAAAAATCGTGCGGAACGATACCTTGCACTGATTTCATATCCCGTTCAAGCTGCTTTTTATCAAAACCCGCAAACGTGTCAAAAAGATACAGCTCTCTGTCGGAGAGTGCACGGTTTATATATTTAGCAAAGTTTCCCCTAAATACGCCAAGTTCAGCTACAGCACCCGCAATTTTATTTCTTTTTATCTCGTGGCAAAGGTAGTTTAACGTTGCAAGTCTAATGCTGTCCCAGCTACCAAGACCATAACGAAAAAGCTTTGTTTGCGTGTTTCTACTGTGGTTCACGAGGACTATTTGTATGTGTGACCACTCAATGAGGGTATTTATCGCTCCAAGAATTTTCCTGATGACAGCCCTTATTTTGTGAACTTTCATTCTAACACTCCTTATATTGTTGACATATATTCATCTATTAGTTTAACACAGCCCACACATTCTGGTTCCAGTGGGAGTGTTGAGTTCATAAGAGAGCGTCTGATTCTGACTAATTTATCAGCGTTAAGGCTGTCAACATCCTCCAACACATTGCCGTGCATTCCGTAGTTCTCACGCAGGACACAACAGGGAACAAAATTACCATTAGCATCCATATTTAGGAGCATCCACGGCACACGGCACGCTCTTTTAGTTGGTGCTTCAAGTAATGTTGGGGCGGGGAAAAACACCGTGAACTGTTTTGTAGGCAGACCACCCTTACTATTATAGCCACTGAACGATACACCCTTTAGGTTGTTCTTACAGACACTAATCATATCAGAATACATTGCGGCACTGGTGTCAGTTATAATCTCCGAGAAGTCCCTTGTGGAATAGGTAGATACTACAATGTTAAACTTCAGAGATGCACAGCCTGCATCCTTGCACATCTTTATTATATCAATTATTTCAGAAAAGTTGTTGTTAGCACTCTGTTCCAGTTTAGATTTCAACAATACATAAGACGCATTCATCGGGAACAGGTGCGATACACTTGGCAATATTTTAGTGAGCTTATCATATGTATTATCATAGACAGATACCTGCATATCACAGACACCCGCACGTTGCAAATCTTTAGCACGTTCTCCTAACAGCAGCCCATTAGTAATGAGACCAACTAGATGTTTCTTGGCACGTGCCATAGCTACTAGTTCAGGCAAATCTTTATTCAACAGTGGCTCTCCACCCTCAAGTACCACAAATATAGATTTCTTGAACATGTCCATAGCAAGTATATTCTCAAACTTCTGTGGCGTCAGTTCAAATTTTTGCCAATCTTTAGGGAAACCGCCCAGCGTGCAAAACGAACAACTCAAATTGCAACGGCGTGTGGCACATATATCAAGTATTGGGAACGAATACCCACTCGGTAATATGTCGGGAAGCGTTCCTAACTTGAACTTGAGATAGTTTGCAATAGCTCCACTGGGCAGACTAAACCCAAAATTGGAACTCTTCAAGAAATGACAATATCTAAAAAACCTATCCATTCTTGCTCACTTCTTGTAAGAAGGCGATTACTCTATCCGCTGCATTTCTGCGGTGACTGATATTGTTCTTCTCTTCAGGCGACAGTTCAGCCATTGTCATATTTGGCGAGACTAAAAATAGGGAATCGTAACCGAAACCATTATTGCCCTTAGGTGCTTGCGCAATCGTTCCCTTGCACTCTCCGCGGAATGTGCCTATCAGTTGCCCCGCTCGTGCCAACGCAATCGCACACACAAAGCGCGCACTGCGATAGCTCTTGCCAAACATATTCTGTAATAATAATTTATTGTTTAACTCATTAGTAGAACTATTCCCAGCGTAGCGCGCAGAAAATATCCCAGGCTCGCCATGCAAAATCGCCACCTCTAGTCCAGAATCATCCGCAAGCACAAAATCGTTGCACTGCTTGCTAAGTGCTACTGCTTTAATTTCTGCATTTTCCTCAAAGGACATTCCATCCTCTATGGGTGCCTCATAGTTAGGAAATAGAGCAACCTCCATCCCTACCTCGCTGAATATTTGATTATACTCGTCCGCCTTGTGCTTGTTGGCGGTAGCAAGATAAAACCTCATAATCCCCCGCTATATCTATTTTCAAGGTTTCTGAATAGTGTTAGCTCCTTCACAAATCCCAATCTTGCCGTTCCCGTAGGACCATTCCTATTCTTAGACACTATTACTTCGGCAATTCCTTTGTCCGCCGTGTCCTCGTTATACATCTCTTCGCGGTGTATAAACAACACTTGGTCTGCATCCTGTTCTATCGCACCAGATTCGCGCAAATCAGACAACATCGGACGCTTATCCTTGCGCGCCTCTAACAACCTGTTGAGCTGTGCAAGTGCTATAATCGGTATATTCAGCTCTTTAGCAAGCCCCTTCAAGTTACGCGATATGCTTGATACTTGCTGTTCACGCGAATCTATACTCTTCTCTTCCATCAACTGCAAGTAGTCTATTATAACGAGGTCAAGCCCCCCCGTATCCTTTTTAGTTTTCAAACGCCTACAAACGGAACGAATACCGCCCACATCTATATTGGAATTGTCCGCTACATATAGGTTCAGCGAGCGCACCTTACCATCAGAGCCTGATATTTGCGCCCATTCAGTATCATTAAATCTACCCGTCTGCAGTTTCTTGCTATCCACATGAGAGACTCCAGAAACTACCCTGTCAAGCAACTGCTCCTTTGTCATTTCTAGGCTAAACATTACGACATTATGCTTTTCAGCAACGTTGGTGGCAATATTTAACGCAAGAGCGGTCTTCCCCATACCCGGTCTAGCAGCTATTACTATCAAACTGCCATTTTGCAGTCCGCTCATTATATCGTCCAAGTCGTAAAAGTCTGTCGGCAATCCCACTACAGGTCTATTACTGCTGTGCAGCTTTTCAAGCCTCTCATACATATTTGGCAAAAATTCTGCCAATTTCTCAGGGTTGCTACTGGTGCTGTCCTGTGCCAGCTCATATACCATCTGTCCCGCAATATCAATTACCTTAGTTACATCACCTGTCGTGTCTTTATCAGCCTCATATACATCTTCACATATCTTGGTGGCTGTAGCCGTCAGTTCACGCAATTTTGCCTTACTCTTTACAATGCCAGCGTATTTCTCAATGTTGGCAGCATTTGGGATAATATACGTAAGCCCGTTCACATACTCCACGCCACCTGCAATCTCTAAATTACCCGATGAGCGCAGGGCAGCAAGAACTAGGTTTATATCATAAGGCTGCCCCTCGTCATTTAGCCTTGTTATGGCTCCAAATATCCGCCTGTTGCGTGGGCTATAAAAGTCATGCTCCTTGATGGTGCCGTTTATCTTATCAAACGCACCCGCTTCCAGCATAAGACAGGCAAGCACCGCCTGCTCCATATCCTCGCTATGTGGAGGTATACGCGTAGGTGGCTGCAGGTTGCTATTTTGCGTGCTGCTAGAACTACGCGGGCTGCTCGGCATTTATGATGACCTTGAAACTTGCACGCACGTCCTTATAGAAATGCACCCGCACCTCGTGAATACCAATCTCCTTTAACGATTGTTTCAGTTCAATAAACTTGTCATCAAGCTCATAATCAGCCTGCTCTTTCAGTGCCTTTACTATATCCTGCTTAGTGATAGCACCAAACAGCTTGCCGCTGTCGCCCACCTTAGCCGCAAAGTTTATAGTCACCCTGTTCAGCGCATTTGCCCTAGTTTGAGCATCAGATACACGCGTTTTTTCGCGCTGTTTAATATCTTCCAGCTTCTTCTTCAGCCGCGCTAAGTTAGCAGGCGTAGCCTCCACTGCAAGACGGCTTCTAAACAGATAGTTATTAGCAAATCCGTCCTTTACCTCCTTTGTGTCGCCCTCACTTGCTACATTTTCAACATCTTTAAGGAATATTACCTTCATCGTTCAAAAACCTCACCTTTTAATATATTTACGCTCTTATCCCGCGCAAAACCCCTATAGGTCATATAGTTCATTGCAGTGCGGAACAAAGCCCCTTTATCCTTACCTTTATGAACGGATAGATACTTTTTAGCTGCCTGTCTCATGATGGCGTCCTCATCTATCCCCTCACGGATTATTAACTCGTCAATATCCTTCGCGCCTACTTCAACACCTTTCTGCCGCAATTTATCACGTATATAGTATGCACCATAGCCGCTGTTCGCACGAAAACGCACATAACTAGCGAGCGTGCGGAAATCATCTAAATATTTATCAGACTTCAGCCGCTCCACCGTGCTAGCTACGCCATCCTCATCATCTGGAAAAGCCTCCAGCAACCTACCGCGCAATTCTTCAACAAAATAATCCCTGCGCGACAATAATTTTAACGCACGGACATACACTACGTCAGCCATTCAAACCGCGCCAGCCGTTCAAATCGCACTAGCCATTAGAGCCTTGCTCAGCATCAGTCGTTGCCTGCTTGCCACGTTTAGTCTTTTTTTCTGGCTCAACTGCCCCGCCAGTAGCTGTTGGAGTATCACCCGCAACAGGCTCAGCAAAAGGCACGCCAAACTCTTTACGCACTTTGCGTTCTACATCAAGCGCAAGTTTCGGGTCGTTCTCAAACATTGTCCGCACGCCACCCTCGCCCTGCCCTAGCTTCATATCACCCATGCTGAACCACGAGCCAGACTTTTGGATAATCTTAGCATCTATCGCCATATTTAGCAGTATCGCCTCGCGCGAAATACCCTTGCCAAATATTATATCAAGTTCAACTTGCTTGAATGGCGGCGCAACCTTGTTCTTAACAACCTTTACACCTACGTGGTTGCCAACTACCTCGTCCCTTTCCTTTATAGACTGGTGTCTGCGAATTTCTAAACGCATTGATGAATAAAACTTCAACGCATTGCCGCCCGTTGTTGTTTCGTTGTTGCCATAAGATATAGCACCAATCTTCTGACGTATCTGGTTTATGAATATCAAGCAGGTTTTAGATTTGCTAACAATCCCCGTGAGCTTACGAAGTGCTTGACTCATCAGCCTAGCTTGCAAACCCATGTGCGAGTCGCCCATATCACCCTCTATCTCTGCCTTTGGGGTAAGTGCTGCTACGGAGTCCACTACTATTACATCAACTGCACCGCTACGGATAAGCGTTTCAGCTATATTCAATGCGCTTTCACCAGTATCTGGCTGGGAGATAAGCACATCATCAACCTTTACTCCTATTGCCGCAGCGTAGATTGGGTCTAGTGCATGCTCTGCATCAATGAACGCCACGACACCGCCTGCCTTTTGAGCTTCAGCTATTATATGCAACGTTAGAGTAGTCTTGCCACTTGCTTCAGGTCCGAATATCTCCACAATGCGCCCACGCGGCACGCCGCCGACCCCAAGTGCAATATCAAGATTCAATGCCCCAGTTGATATAACGGGCAGTTTTTCAGTGGGTCTGTCGCCAAGCCGCATAACAGCACCTTTGCCGTGCTCTTTATCAATCTGCGCCATTGCGACTTCTATCGCTTTCAGTTTCTCACTATCCATCGCCTATCCTCCACGCCAGCTATACGCCAACATTACTATGAGCTATATTTATACAAGTCCGCTAATATTATATGAAATTATCTGTCTTGTAAATAGGGGAAAATGTGTTATAACCTCTGCAAATTACTAGCTTGGACGTGTCGCTGGCTTAAACTGCACATAAGACACGAATAGCTTTTTTTGAGTCTTTAATACATCTTTCAATGAATGATTAGCAGAATCTTCTACATACAGATGAGTCAACTTCAGCCCCTTTATTGCCTCTATCAGTATATTGGGATTTGCGTTCACCTGTGCAAAATCCATTAGAAAAAAACCTTGAGTCGGCGCAATCTCCTCCTTTGATACATATACAAGCAGAGATTCATCAAGCTCGTTCACCAATGTACACAATCTGCCGCAAGCAAAGAAGTCAAAGCAAGCACTGCCACCACGCGGACGCTTATCGGCAAAGTTATAGTCAATAAGCACAGGGTTATACATAAAGCTACTCGGTGCTTCCCTCGGATACACAACGCTAGCCACAGCTTGGGCAACTGGCACGCCATCTTGCTCCCCGTCAGCCCGCAAGTCATTTATGGGTGCAACCGTTTCTGGTTTAGTTCTAGCTTTTCTTGCCATCCTTACCCCCCATCTTATCCCCTATAAAAGTAGTATTCACATTCTCTAACAAGCCGTTCACAAACGCCGCACGTTTCTCGCCGATAAAATCGCTTGAAAGCGTAACATATTCGTCTATAACAGCATAGCTCGGCGTGTCAGAGTAGAACAACTCCTCTAATGCTAAACGCAACACACATATATCAAGCTCATCAAGCCTATCAAACGTCCACGTGTCTTTCAGAAATGACTTTATCATACTATCGTGCTCATCCTTGCGCGCATAAGCACCCGCAAATAGCCGCTCGGCAAAGACAGCCACGTCATCGGAAGGACGCTCCATACTTCGCCACAATAGCCCCGCTACACCAGCCGTGTCAGCATCTAATATATTTGCCTGATACATCATCTGTATAGCACATTCACGCGCTCGTGTCCGTTTGCTCATCAGGCTATTGTATTTCCTTTAACAGGTTGAGCATCTCCAGAGCTACCATAGCAGCATCTGCGCCTTTATTACCCGCCTTAGTTCCCGCACGTTCAACAGCTTGCTCAATAGTATCGGTCGTAAGCACACCAAAGATAACAGGCACACCAGTTTTGAGCGATACATTCGCAACGCCTTTGCTGACCTCGCTTGCCACATAGTCAAAATGTGGCGTAGCACCGCGTATAACCGCACCTAACGCAAGCACAGCGGCAAACTTGTTAGTCTCAGCAACCTTTTGGCACACTAGCGGCACTTCAAATGCGCCGGGCACCTTATATACCACAATATCGCTATCCGCTACCCCGTGCCGCACGAGTGTATCAACAGCACCTGCAATCAGGCTCTCTGTGATAAAGTTGTTAAAACGGGATGCCACTATAGCTACACGCCCGCTAGCATTAACAAGCCCGCCCTCAACTAATTTATAAGCCATAACTCACCTCTACAACATAGCATACACTAATTTATACTCACTTGACAAGCCCCAGCAGATGACCTAGTTTCTCCTGTTTAGTCCGCATATAGTCTTGCGATTCGTCTGAGTAGTCCACTATTACAGGAACTCGCTCCACTACCTCTAGTCCATAGCCCGCTAACCCCTTTATCTTAACAGGGTTATTCGTCATTAAACGCATTTTTTTTATCCCTAACTTAGCGATTACCTGTGCCCCAAAGCCGTATTCGCGCAAATCAGCCTTAAAACCTAGTTTCTGGTTAGCCTCAACCGTATCATAGCCATCGTCTTGTAGGCTATAAGCCTTTATTTTGTTAATAATGCCTATGCCACGCCCCTCTTGGAACATATAGACAATAACACCCCGCCCCGCCTTGCTGATAGCAGCCATTGCCGCATGGAGCTGAGCACCGCAATCACAACGTTTAGATGCAAACACGTCACCAGTAAGGCACGATGAATGAACACGGACAAGCGCAGATTCGCTGGTGGTTAAATCGCCCATAGCAAGCACCACAGCCTCTTGCCCATCAATGCTATTCTTAAAACCCATAATGTTAAAGTTGCCAAAGTCTGTCGGCAGGAGCGCACTCGCCAGCTTCTCCACAGGGCTATCGTTCACTAGCCGATAGGCTATCAAGTCAGCTATGGTTACTATTTTCAGATTATGTTTTTCGGCGAACACCTCTAACTGCGGCATACGCGCCATAGTGCCATCTTCGTTCATAATCTCACAGATAACAGCAGATGGGTTCAATCCTGCAAGTTTTGCTAAATCAACTGAACCTTCAGTCTGCCCCGTCCGCACAAATACGCCACCGTCCCGCGCCCTCAGCGGGAATATATGACCAGGAACAACTAGGTCGTCTTTGGTATATTTTTCATCAGCGGCAATGCGGATTGTGTGCGCTCTATCTGCCGCTGAAATGCCCGTGCTGATACCCTCTTTAGCCTCTATAGACAGCGTGAATGCAGTGCCGAAACGACTCTTGTTCTCATCTTGCCCGCTCATCAGCACAAGCTCCAACTCATCACACCTTTTAGAGGTAAGAGGCAGACAAATCAACCCTCTGCCATAAGTCGCCATAAAGTTGATAGCCTCTGGGGTCGCAAATTGTGCCGCCATCGTAAGGTCGCCCTCATTCTCGCGGTCTTCATCATCTACAAGGATTACCATTCGCCCAGAGCGAATCTCATCTAAAGCCTCTTCCACACTAGCGCGTACGTTTTTACTCATATAAAGCACCCTTTTGCATTTCACTGATAAGCCCAATCAATTTAATCTCTTGCTGCCCATCTTTCAACAGCTTTTCTATATAGCGGGCTAGCACGTCTGTCTCTATGTTGACCATATCTCCTGCCTTTAAGGTTGACAAGGTCGTTTGCTCGTAGGTATGCGGGATTACAGCTACAGAGAAAAAATCTTTTGCCGTTTTTGCCACAGTGAGGCTCACTCCGCTCACCGCTATTGAACCTTTATAAACTATATAGCGCATAAGCTCCGCAGGGGCAGAGAACGTCATTAGGTAGCTGTTTGCCTCTTTTGTTACACGTTTCAGCTTCCCTACGCCGTCTACGTGTCCCTGCACTATATGCCCGCCTAGCCTAGACGATAACATCATCGCCCGCTCTAAATTGACTTTTTTGCCCGCTGAAAGATATTTTATAGAGGAATGTTCCAATGTTTCCTTTGATACATCGGCGGTAAAGCTATCAGCTGTAATGCTCGTTGCTGTCAGACATATCCCCTGCACGGCAATAGAATCGCCCACCTTTATATCATCTAGTGCTCCTGTTGGATAGGCAATAACAATCTGCGCCACGCCTGAACCTGCACGGACGCTCCTAACATTGCCGATAGCTTCTACGATTCCAGTAAAGATAATAAACTCCTGCAGTAGCAACAAGGCATTTTCTGCCCCTTATCTCATTTATATGATGTATATTAGACATAAATAGATGATAGCACCATTAGGCAATAATATCAAGAATGGAAAATAACATAGATACAGGTGAGAAATTATCCCCACTTCCATAAGCTAGTTATTGATAGCTGCGTTTCTTCTTCGGCTGTTTTGTTAAAGGCGTTGAGCGTGTCCATTGACGACTTGCCCATGCTAGCCTTGCGTCCCATACTGCGCACACGAGCAATAGCATCAGTAATCCGAGCATAAGCAACCCTCGCTTGTGCTGCACTGCCTACGGATATATCGTTTAACTCTAGCCCTGCCGTATCAAGCCTGCCTATAGCACTGCGCGTCTGGGCGGGATAGCCCACTCCAACTGAGCTTCGCATAGAACCATCCACAACATTTATATATACATCTTTATTAACTAGCATTGATGTATAGTTAATACTATAACCAGCTCCCGCCTTAGCAGTCGCCCTGACAGAGTTATCGGGTTGTGCAATATACACATCAACATTATGCGCAATGTCCCTAAAATAGCCGTCATAGCTATTGCGTGCTCCAAGCAATTTTCCTGTGCTAGCGTCAATGATATTGGCAGCACGGAATGAACTGCTCTTATACCCCTTTAATGTATTCAGCCCCAACAATGACAATAAGCTAGAATTGCCGTCTATTGATAGCTGAGAGTTTGCCCCAGCGATAGCTCCTTGCAGCCCTATAGTGCCTGCGGCAATGCCGACATCGCCGAATGTGCCTGCTGATGAGAAATACTGCGCTAGGAAACTATCACCTATGCCGTTAGCCATCTTTAACTGGTTTGCTATTGCATTGCGCAGTTTCTGGACGAAAGATTCTATGGTATCATCACCTTTTAGTTCAATGCTGGCGGAGCGTCCGTTGCCATTTAGGGCAATAGTCTGCGGGGTGGCGAGCAGGAAGTTCCCTGCGCTATCGTATAGTTGCCAGATGTCCTTCAGCTGGGTAGTCTTCGCGGCAATGGCACCACCAGTAGGAGCAGGAGTTGTCGGCGTGCCAGCAGTCCAAGTGCCCGTTGTGGGTGTAGCATCATAGACGTTATTGAGTGTCATAGCAGGTGTCCACGTAATCTCGTTCTCGTGGAATCCTGCGGCATCCAGCGTCACAAGCCATGCCGAGCCACCTGTTGCAGCATTGTTGCCAGCATTCAGCTTTATACGCATCTGAGAGGGAATATTGGTCTCATACCACTCTACAACACCATCGTTGTAATAGGAGTAGTCGCCCGTTGTGGTGGGGGTATCTATAACAAGCACCTCGTCAGAGAGAGAAAAATCTCCTTCCATATAGAACAAAAATTTATCACCTGACGTAGTTTGCATTATATCCCGAGGAAGAATAAGTGAAAGAAATCCACCTATCGTAGTCTCCGGATTAGTCAAAGGATTAGTTGGCATTACACTACTTGTGAATTCGATTCTATCACCATTAACGGCATCTAACCTACGAAGTCTATAGTTTATCGCACTAGAATCATTCGCAGCATGGTCACTCAGCCACTCAAACTCAATATAGCAACTGTTGGGAGGCACAATTGCGGTCTGTGTTGCATAGCCCGCATCCGGATTCATAGTGTCAAACCTCATAAACAATGAGGGTATCGCTGCATTAGTCACATGCCTATCAACAAGCTGAATTCTTTGCGCACCTCCGTAGGAAGCCTCCGCATTTGAAAATTCAACCGTTGCTCCATTCCATGCGGTTTCTGCATCTTGGCGAGCAGGCGTGGGGTATCTCCCCCAGCTGAATGGCGGCAGTGTCAATGTTGAAGTATTAGTAGTGGTAGCCCCAGATGCTCTTATCCTGAACGGATTAGTGCCATAGACTGCGTTGCTACCAGGGTTCAGCGAATAGTCAAACCTATATGCACCCGTATTTAGCTGTCCCCTGAACACCGCTGACACATTCCTATCAGTTGATGCCCCATAGCCTGACATTTCGCCATTTAGCAACTTTTGCGTATTGGCGGCAGATTGGTTCACCAGACTGTTGATTTCGCTCTTAATGCTATTAAGCTCATCTTGCAATGCAAGCCTATTAGACACGCTGGCACCGATAGCCTGCTGAGCAAGTGAGCGCATACGCTCTAGCAGAGATGCAAGGCTTGTTGTATCATCAGATGCTTTGGTGAATGTATCGGTTGAAAGTGCCAATCTATCAGCTATGCGCGGGTAGCCGGTCAGCTGACCTGCCAATTTCTGCGCCATAGAAGCACTGACAAGCCTCCCCGCAGGGGTCGTCCTAGCAGGACTATTAGCAAGAGACTGCGCCCCTTGCACACCAGCCAGCATAGACGAAACATAGCTATTAGTGCTAATCATAAACTACTCTTTTTATCTCCCCATATCATATCAGCCACCCCCTACTTTAATTCGTCAACGATGTTGCCCCTCCTTACCCTCTCTGCACATACAGACGCCGTAAATGCAGACGCTGTAAATGTAGATACGTGGGGGATGACAAGCAGTTGTCATTCTTGGTGAGGATTGCTCTTTATGCTACAATTAGCCCCAACACCAGCTGAGGTATTGCGTTTGCCTGTGCCAGCATTGCCATAGCTGATTCTAATATCGTCTTGTTCTGTAAGAACCGCGCCGACTCCTCCGCTATATCTAAATCGCGTATATTTGACTCCGCTGTCGCAGCTGTCTGTCTGCTAGAGTTAATATTTCGCTGTATATACTCCAACGCGCTCATCTGCGCCCCTACAGTCGCCCGTATAGAACCCAGCCTATTCATCGCCTCGTCTATAGCCCCTATCGCACGCGCAGCACCCTCCGTGCTACCAACGTTTATGTGGTTCAATTCCAGCCCTCTGGCATCTACCCTGCCGATAGAGCTTTCCATTGTCTGACCCGCTCCTATCCCCACTTGCGTGAGCATCGCCCTATTGACGACATTTATGTATGCATCCTGACTGCCCTTAGTTGTGAAGGTTATCACCCCGTTGGCATTGGCAGTTGCAGTCGCTCCACTATGCGTATTCACGTATATATCAGCACCGGGGATAATATTACGCACCATACCATCGTGCGACCTATACGTGCCATTAGCCGGAACACCACTAACAGTAGTAACTGTCGCATTCAACGTGTCGCCAACGTTCCTTTGTATGGTCATTAAGCCCAGCGCATCTACAATGTCATCATCGCCTGTGAAAGTAATGATAGAATCCTTGCCCGTAATGCCACTCTGGATAACTATCGCACCCGAACCAACCTGCGTCCCGCCTGCTGTGCCCCCCGCTGATACGTAGCGCACCAGCGCACCGCTTGAAACGCCGCCTCCCATAGACAAGTCGTTCACTAGGACACTGCGTATCTTAGTCATAAGGTCAGCGATGGTATCGTCCCCCTCAATAGCAAGAGTTGCACTGGCGTTATTGCCATACACCGTAAGGTTGCGCGTAACACCCAGCGCAGATGCCCCGCTGGTAGCGTAAAATGGATTCAAATTGTTCAGTTTAGTATCAGAACGCGCCACGCTACCCGCCCTTACAAACTCCGTCAGTATTTCACCAGCTGTAGTGCTAGCACCAGCATTATTCCATGATATTGTGCTGTGATGAAAGCCAGTTTTATCAAGCGTTACACCCGTTAGGCTAGTTGCACCAGTGCGATTAAAGCCTAACGATATATTACCACCAACACTGAACGATGCATTATTAGCGATAAGCGGCTCCGTATAGAACAGATACTGGTCGCCAGCGGTAATTCTCCTGCCCGCAGTTGGAATAGCACCATCCAGCATAAAAGTTTCCCCATTTACTATGAACGTATAGCTGGCACTCCATAGATAAGAGCCTGATACATTAGTCGTCTCACCAGTGACAGGGTTGAGAACCGTAGCAGTAAAATCAACTGTATCGCCATTAGCTGATGCGTTGCTATTAAACGTATATTCTACATAGGTGCCACCCGCGCCACCCGCGTCACGAAAATACATGCCCTGAAGCATTGAGCCAGCTGCTGTAATGGCTGTGTTAGTGCTAATCAAACTTGTGGTACTACCGCCACCAGCAAAGTTAATATTCCCGCCTTCCCACATAGCTAGTTCGCCAGTGAATGCAATGTTGCTTGCCGTGCTATTATTATAGACTACACGCGCCATATCTTCGTGAGTGACCATTAGCGCAGTTGAATAAATCTCGTTCTTGCCAGGGTCAACTGAATATGTCAGCTTATAGCTACCCGTTGCAGCCGATGAGCGCATTATCGCCTCAACATCAGCCGACGTTGCCGACCATACCCCCGCCATATCGCCATTTAGCAGCTTTTTGCCGTTGAATTCCGCCGCATTAGCAATATTGTTTATCTCTTGGCGCAAGGTAATCATCTCTTCCTGTATAGTGGCTCTATCGTTAGCCGTGCCCCCTGCCGCCTGCACAGCAAGCTCACGCATGTGCGTTAATATGCCACTTATAGCATCCATAGCGGTATCAGCCGTGTTTAACATTGATGAAGCACTCTGTGCATTGCGAGACGCCTGTTCGTAGCTCTTAACAGCAGCGCGCAACCTGTCTGCCATTGACAGCCCCGCAGCATCATCTGCCGCACTGTTTATACGGAGACCTGTAGCTAGCCTCTGAATTGACTTGTCAAGCGAATTGCTGACCTTGTTGATACCGCCTTGGGCGATATTGGCATACACATTGGTATATATACTAAGAGCCATATTTTACCCCCAAAGGTAAAACTCGGCTAGCAAGACACCTAAGACAGATGTCCTGCTACCTGAGAGAGTTATATCTGGCAATCCTCGCACCAAACCACCCCTATCTGTAACACTCCCTACCCGTCACGCACAGGTAGCACAGAAATACTAGAGATGTTGACACAAAAATTACCCGCTCTTTGCTAACTAAACATAGCACCCAGTTCAATGACAAAGTGCAACGCTAGCAACGAGCAAAAGCTATATGCCCTAACTCCGTTCAGGCTCCTTTGTATGTTTCCCTCATACATATAATAAAAAAACCGCCAAGCTATCCAACTCGTCCGCTCGGTGCGATGTTTGCACTCAAGCGACTTGTCCAAAGCCTGTCGGTCTAAATGTTTTAGTACCGCTTAGTTTTTGTAAAAGTAGTGTCTTTCTTAAACTGCTACCCTATCATCCGTTATGTAGAGAGCATAGCAAATTTTGAACAGCTTGTCAAGAGGAAAACTGTGGACTATATACTTGACTGGACTAAAAACTTTTGCGTTGTAGGGGAATAGCAACAAAAAAGCCCTCCCCTTAACAGGGAGGGCTTTTGTCTATTACTTAGTCGCTAATTACATTGACAGGAATATACCTGCTGCAACAGCTGAACCTATAACACCGGCAACGTTTGGCGCCATAGCATGCGTAATCAAGAAGTTAGACGGGTCTTCAGTCGTGCCAATCACATGCGCTACACGAGCAGCACCCGGCACAGCTGATACGCCAGCAGCACCAATGATTGGATTAACCTTTTCATCTTCAGGCAAGAAAAGGTTCATAATATGAGCGAACAGTACACCGCCCGCAGTTGAGAACGCAAACGCAGCCGCACCCATACCAAATATTGCTAATGATACAGGGGTTAAGAAACGAGAAGCGTCAGTTGACATGCCAACAGACATACCCAATACAATCGTGATTATATCAAGCAGAGCATTGCATGCAGTCTTGCCAAGACGGTCGGTAACGCCGCATTCCTTCAGGAAGTTGCCAAAGAACAACATGCCCAATAGAGGCAACGCACCCGGTGCCAGCGAAGACGTAAGTATAAAGCCCATTACAGGGAATATCATAAGCATACGCTTGCTAACAGGCGGACGCGCCTTCATTTGGCGAAGACGTTGGCTCTTAGTAGTAAGCATATGAACAACAGGAGGTTGAACAACAGGAATCAATGCCATATAAGAATAGCCTGCAACCGCAATAGCACCTAGATAAGTAGGAGCTAGCTTAGATGCAACAAATATTGACGTAGGACCATCCGCACCACCGATAATACCGATAGCGGCAGATAGCTTTTGTGAAGCCTCCGCTATAACACTGGCAGTAATATCACTAGCATTATAGACAGCACTAACACCATCAGGACCAACCTGAACAGCATCAACAATACCCTTCATAAGCGTAGGGTCTGATGCAAATATACTTGGCAATATGCCTACGCCTAGACAGAAAGTAGTAAATATACCTAGCTGTGCAGCAGCACCAAGCATAATGAGCTTAGGGTTAGAAAGCATAGCCGAGAAGTCAGTCATAGCACCAACGCCCAAGAATATTATTGGCGGGTATAAACCTTTCATAACGCCTTGGAAAAAAGTGTTAAACACGGTTCCCGGTTCATATATGCCGACATCCAGCCCCTCTTGGAACGGGATGTTGCCCACAATGATACCAAAACCAATTGGCACAAGCAAGAACGGTTCATAGTTCTTACGCACAGCTAGGACAATAAATACTATCCCAACTATAATCATAATCAATTTGCCGGGGGTAGCGTTAGCAAACGCACCTTGGGAAAATAGCGCTGTTAACAGTGTTTCAACCATATCCATAGTCTTTTATCCTCCAAAAAATTATCCGCGATATAAAGGTGAATGTCCGCTGTGCAATGCACCAACAGATTCACCATACCATGCAGTAGGACGGCGAACGCCGCCTATGTAACGAGTATCAGAACTGCCACCAAGAGCAACAGAAACCGCCGCTGCAATAACAGCTATAATCTCTGGTTTTATGCCACCAGAGCTAGACATTTCGGAAGGTGCAGAAGGTGCACCGCCAGAAACAGCATCCTCAACTTCAGGCTTGAAAAACACCCTTTCTAACATCATAAAGACGTAGACAGCAACTGTTATCAAAGTCAACACCGAGAGCACCGTAACAAAGCCAGTTACAGAGAACAGGGCTGCATCTTTCAAATTGTCGATAGCAATAATTATCGGCTTAGTATGCATAGAGCCTCTCCTTAATCACAAAGAAAACACACACGCCAGTTAAGCGCACACCCGCAACAATAACAACAAAAGCGGGGTATCCTAAAAACAACTACTCCTGTTCTTCTTCTTTCTTAAAGAACACCTTTTCTAACATCATAAAGACGTAGACAGCAACTGTTATCAAAGTCAACACCGAAAGCACTGTAATAAAACCAGTTACAGAGAACAGAGCTGCATCTGCCAAATTGTTGACAGAAATAATTATCGGCTTAATATGCATGGAGCCTCTCCTTAAATATAATATTGTTTTGCTTTCGCAAACTCCACCCATTAGAACACATCGCCAACTAACTTGTCAATATCAAAATAAAAAAATTATAAATTTGTTCCATACCCCATTTCATCCAGTTTAGAGGCGATAAGAGCAGAGCTTAGCACGCTCTCGTCATAGGCTATGTTGATAAACTTAGCGTTATCAGTGATATGAACATTGTCAATGCCCTCCAGCTGCATCAGCTCCGCACATACGGACTCGGCAACCTCCCGCTCACCTATAGCAGCAATGCTTAAAGTTATCTCAGTCAACTGCTCCCTCCAATAAACCCTGCAATAATACTACACAAAACACCCCAATTCAAGTGCAAAATACACCCCATAAAGCATAGCAATTTTTGTGGATAACGTGTGAAAAAAATTACTATAATAACCGCCCGTTCACACCATTATGTCAATACTTCCTCTATAAAAGCCCGCCAAATAAGCATATACGAGCAAAGCTAGCTGTGACAAGACAAGGAAAAAATCAAAAAAACTATCAACTTTTTTTGTGGAATAGCTGTGGGAAAAAACAAAGGAATTTGCTCCACCCCCTAACATAAAGCAAGCTTTCCTTAGATGGTCGTTTTTTGACCAACTAGATAGGTTAAATTATAGGAAACTATATTCATAATGCATGTGGTCTGTATAACTGCCATTTAATACGCCAACAGCGTCTTCCACCAGCACTTGCTCCTCATTAGTAGGGATGATAAAGACTTTGACCTTTGAGGTAGGGGCAGAGATGCAAGATTCCTCATCGCCCTTTGTTGTCTGCTCGTTCAGCGCAATGTCCAGATTTACGCCGAAATGTTCAAGCCCCTCTAGTGTTTTTTCTCTGATTTGTGGTTGATGTTCCCCCACGCCTGCTGTCCACACTATTGCATCTACCCTGCCTAAAATCGCCATATACTTGCCGATAACCATTTTTAACCTATAAGCCTCCATCTCAAACGCCAGCCTACAATGCTTGTCGCTATCAATATTTTCCATGACTTCACGCCTATCGCTATATTTGCCTGTGATGCCTAAAATACCAGACTTCGTATTGAGTATGTCGTAAATCTGCTCTGTATTCATACCAGTTAGGTTGCTTATATGGAATAAAATACCAGGGTCAATGTCTCCACAGCGCGTCCCCATTATTACCCCCTCCATAGGGGTTAAACCCATAGTGGTATCTACACTTAACCCATTCTTTATAGCTGAGACACTAGCCCCGTTGCCGATGTGCATGGTGATAAGGTTACACTCTGATGCAGGCTTGCCTAACATAGATGCTGCACGTTTTGATACAAATAGATGACTTATCCCGTGAAAGCCGTATTTCCGTATCCTGTGTTTATCATACCATTCATAAGGCAGGGCATACATATATGCGTAGTCTGGTATGCTCTGGTGAAAAGCAGTATCAAAAACTGCTACCTGTGGCGTATCGGGCAATGCACTTATCATGGCTTTAATACTTGATAGATTGTGTCCGTTGTGCAATGGGGCTAGACTTATCAACCGCTTAATATCCGCCATTACTGAACTGTTAATGAGAACACTCTTAACAAAACGCCTACCACCGTGAACTATCCTATGTGCAACAACCGCTATATCGCTAATTTTATCTAAAAAACCGCTATTCTTATCCACAATAAGGTCTAATACTTGCTTAATAGCCTCAATATGGTCAAAAACTTTCCTATCAACAACTTTCTGTTTGCCACCTGCCTTATACACAAGCCTAGAGCCGGTCTGTCCTATGCGCTCAACCATGCCACTGACTAGTTGTCTGCGATTGCTCCAATCGTAGAGTGAAAATTTCACCGATGAACTACCGCTGTTTAATGTCATTATTTTCATAAATAAACCCTGTTTATTACATTACACTAACATGGTCAAAAAATCAAACATTACTCTAAATTATGAGGTAAGAGGAGCAACTGAAAGCCCTTTATTAACATTCAATACATGCGTCTCTTTTTGTATCATCCTTTGCAAAGTGGTTATATGAAATATTAAAGACGGATGATAAAAGATTAGATACAAATAAAATTGGTGGATGGCTATTTGCGCTATATCATACAACAATTTCATTTTGCAATTCTTTTAACTCGGCAAGGGAAAGCCCTGTGCTCTTTGATATAACATCAAAAGGAACGCCAGCCTCTAGTAGGTTCTTAGCAGTTTCAAGTTTGCCCTTACGTTCACCCTCTAGCAAGCCTTCCAGCCTGCCCTCCTGTCTGCCTTCTTGCCTGCCTTCTTGCCTGCCCTCTTGCCTTCCTTCTTGCCTGCCTTCCTCTCTGCCCTCACGTAGAGCAAAACTTCTGATGTTTGCCCTATCATACACAACTTTCGTATAGTTGTCATACGCATGCAATAAAGCTGGGTCTGCCTCTATCTCCTGCATACGAGCCTGCGCTCGCCTTAAAACTGGGTCCATACCTACTACCTCCTTTAGCTGACTTGCTGAACTCTCTTCATCCAAATAAACAAGCCACCTATTTAACGCATCGCTCAAATCTATATTATTCAACCGCCTAAACTTTGGCATCTCTATAAAATGCAACTCTAATAACTCCGTCAACATCAACTCTCTATGTTTATCATGCCATATATGGAACGATGACGAAAACTCATCAACCTCTATATAGTTAAAGTCCAATATGCAGATAGATATAACAGGATGCAAATCGCCATAATCTTTACCCTTCTTTATGCCATTTACAAACAATTTAGCCCAGTAGTATAATATCCTCTGTGCCATATTATCCTTATTAACTAACTGCACCTCTATATTAACCATCGTCTTATCGGCAAGTTCAGCAAGAACATCTAATCTGCCTAATTTACCAACTGCTACATCAGGCAACAGCTCTTTACCCTCTATAATATCTAATGAAACTATAGGTGCTTTTCCAGTCTTGCTTAACACAGCATTTAAGAACGAGATAAGCAGAGCCTCACTGCCTTTCTCGCCCATTATCTTCTTGAAAGCAAAATCATTCAGCGGATTTAGCCGTTCAGTAGCGTTC
>BNUJ01000017.1 GCA_025997275.1 Deferribacterales bacterium | reverse complement strand
CTGCTGGTGGCACTGTTTCTTGCTGTTATTCATTCGGAGGCGGGGCATCGGGATTTATTTGCTACTAGTAGGCATCACCATCATTCTGCGAACAAGCATGGACTGTTTATGAAAATAGCGACAAGACGTGTAACTCTGTTTGGTATTAAACTAGCACTGCTATTTGCCATATTGCACACATTCACCCGTTTTTCGCTCGTCCGCGAATATTACGATTTAGCAGTTATGATTCCGCTAATATTATCAGAACTTGCTATTGCTACGGGACTTTTATCAAGCAGAGGTATAAGACACGGGGCTGTGCACATCTTTTTCCTGTTCCTTGCGGCATATTATCTGCCCGATATATTTATGTTCCCTGTGGAGTTTGCCTCTGACCTAGACAGCGTATTTAGCAGTGCATATATGCTACGCATATTGGGCTATATAATAGCCCTTGTTGTTATCAGGTGGGCAGCCTATTCGCTCTACAGGGCATCTGTGAACTTGTCTGACAGGGCGGTGCTTGTCGTCTTTTTGTCAGCACTTGTTATATTAATGTTCAAGCAACTTTTATCGCTCGTCTATATCTTACTGGGACAGGGCTTCTTGTCTATGGATGGCTTTATAATGGCTATGGCAATGCTTTTTAGCAGTATAGAGGGATTATTTTTCATAGCAATTGTTGCATTGGGGGTAGTAGCATCGCTCATTGCACTGCATGGCATGCGCGGACGCGTCTTTAATGGTGCTAACCCTGCAGAAGTGCGTAAAAAGGTAGCCGCAAGTGCGCTTGCTGCTCGCTGGTGCAGAACGTCCTGTGTGTTCCTTTTAATAGGCGGTTTCTTTGTGGTAGGTTGTTCCTACCTAAACAATAAAGAGGTTATGATATCGCCCCCTGTGGCTATTGAGGCTATAGATGGGCAGCTTATCATACCGCTGGAAGAGCTTGAGGATATGCACCTGCACAGATACAGCTATACTACTGCAAATGGCGTTCAGGTGCACTTTATCGTGATTAAAAAGCCTAAATCTGGCTATGGCGTAGGGCTTGATGCTTGCGAAGTGTGCGGGATAGCTGGCTATTACGAGCGGAGCGGGCAAATAATCTGCAAGATGTGTGATGTTGTTATGAATATCTCCACCATAGGACTTGCGGGTGGGTGCAATCCAGTTCCTTTTAAGTTCACCATAGCAGATGGTAAGCTAGTCATAGATGTTGATATGCTTATTGAACATGAATATAGGTTTTCGTAATTATGTTTTTTAGGGCATTATTTGCGGCACTTATGCGCAGGAACCGTTCCCTTGCAATGCTCGCCCTGACTATGGCACTTGGGGTGTCGCTTGCTACTGCTATGTTGAATGTGATGTTTGATATGGGCGACAAAATCAATCAAGAGTTAAAGGCTTATGGGGCAAACCTGACCGTTATGCCTAAAACTTCTTCAATATTAGCAGACCTTTACAATGCTGGCGACACAAAGGCTAATCAATATCTGCCTTATGATGATGTTTTTAGGGTAAAAGAGATATTCTGGGCGCACAATATAGTAGATTTTGCCCCATTTTTAGACACTAATATAACTATTGGTAGTGAAGACGTGCCACTAATAGGCACATGGTTTGCCCGTCATATAGATTTGCCCACTGGTGATAGCGTAGATGCTGGTATTGTAGGGCTTAAATCTTGGTGGAGCGTATCTGGGCGGTTGCCTGATGACAATAACAGTGAAGTTGCACTAGGCAAGCGTCTAGCAAATAAACTAGACTTAAATATAGGTGCTCAACTCGGCGACTTGCTTATTGTAGGGATAATAGATTCTGGCGATAGCGATTCAGACAAGGCTTTCGCTCCGATAGAGATTGTCGGCAAATTAACAAACAACGTTGGACGTATTAGCTATATATCGGTGAGTGCGTTAACGACCCCTGAAAACGAGCTTTCTCGCAGGGCAGCAACCGACCCGCGCAGTCTGACGACTACAGAGTGGGACACGTGGTATTGCACAGCGTATATCAGTGCTATAGCATATCAGCTAGAGGAGGTGTTGCCGCAAGCTAGGGTTAAACAGGTGATGCAAGTATCGCAATCTGAGGGGGCAATATTATCAAAAATACAACTTTTAATGCTATTGCTAACTATTTTAAGCCTCTTATGCTCCGTGCTTGGTATATCAAACCTTGTTACTGCTAATGTACTGGAGCGTAGCACAGAGCTGGCACTATTGAAGGCACTTGGAGCGAATGATTTTCAGGTATCTATGGCGGTATTTGTTGAGGTGCTGTCGGCTACATTTGCTGGCGGACTGGTCGGCTACGGACTGGGGCTAATATTTGCGCAAATTGTGGGGCAGTCGGTGTTTGGTATGTGGACTGAACCAAAGCTAGTAGTTATTCCGCTGGTTGTGGCGATGACATTAGTTGTAACGCTTTTCGGCTCACTGCCAGCAAGCAAGATGATTCTAAAACTGCACCCCGCAGAGGTGTTGCATGGACGCTAAACGCAGGCATACTCACCATAATCATCACCATGCACATCATAGCCATGCTAGGCACTCCGCATGTGCTGGACGTACTAAGCGCGGCAGGCAGTTCAAGTTCGTATTTTCAATGCTCATCAGCTCCTTAATGCGGCGTTTCGGGCGAATGCTTGTGGCACTGCTGGCAATATCAGTGGGAGCAACCGTTCTTTATGGAATGGTAGCTATCTATTACGATATGCCACGCCAGCTAGGGCGTGAGTTTCGCTCCTACGGTGCCAATATGGTGATAGAAAACATTAGCGAAGCTGAACTTGATGCAGCACTCGCTAAACTGCCACCGCTAAGCATTGTTGGAATAACGCCCTACAAATATAGTTCTGTTAGTATGAACAGCTTGCCGATTACCCTTGTTCAGACTGATTTTTCGCAGGTGCAACAGACTAATCCATATTGGCAGTTCACAGGCAGACTGCCTAGAGCGGCAAACGAAATAGTGCTAGGTAGTGATGTGGCAGAATATATGTTGCTAAATATAGTTGATATAGTTGACTTGCCTGAGCTTGGACGCAGCGTTGGGGTAGTGGGCATCGTGAAGACTGGCGGCGTTGAGGACGGATTCGTATATGCTATGCTTGGGGACAACTGGACGGCTGATATTGTGGAGTTAAGCATTGTTGCCCAGTCTGACGAGCTGGAAAAAATCAGCACACAGCTCATGCAAGCCGCACCAAATATTACCCCGCAGCTGGTGAAACGTGTTGCCCAGTCTGAAACGGTTGTCCTTGACAAACTGCAAGCACTTGTCTATCTAGTCACCATTATAGTGTTAGCACTTACTATGATATGTGTGGCGACTACGATGATGGCGATTGTTATGGAGCGCAAAAATGAGATTGGACTTAAAAAGGCACTCGGGGCAAAAAATATAAACGTAATGATGGAGTTTTTAGGGGAGAGTGCATTATTAGGGCTAGCGGGTGGTTTGCTGGGTAGTATTCTAGGGCAAGTCTTTGCTTATGCCGTAGCTATGAGTATCTTCGGACGGGCAATAGGCACATATCCCTTGCTAATACTAGCAACATTGTTATCATCAATGCTTATAGCTATTATAGCTTCGCTTTTGCCCGCCCGCATAGCAATAAAGATAGAACCTGCTATAGTGTTGAAAGGGGAATAATATGAATATGTTGGAATTAAAAGGTGTTTCAGTGCTATATGGTAGCGATGTTCAGGCACTCTATAACGTTAATTTAGAGGTCAAGGCGGGACAGTGGCTTGCCATAATGGGACCATCAGGCTCAGGCAAAACTACTATGATGAACATTATAGGCTGTATGGCTAAACCTACCAGTGGTTCTGTCATACTAGACGGACAAGACACCTCAAAGGGCAGTGAGGCTGACCTAACGGCGGTGCGCCGTGATAAGATAGGGCTTATATTTCAGCAGTTTCATTTAGTATCATATCTAACTGCACTTGAAAACGTTATGCTAGCGCAGTATTATCACAGTATGGTCGGCGAGGCTGAGGCTTTTGCCGCCCTTGAGCGCGTAGGGCTAGGTGCGCGGGTGCACCACCTGCCGAGTCAGCTATCAGGCGGCGAACAGCAACGTGTGTGCATTGCACGGGCACTTATAAACTACCCGAAACTGATACTGGCAGACGAGCCGACTGGCAACCTAGACGAAACTAATGAAGATTTAGTGATGGATATATTCAAGCATTTGCATAGCACCGGCAGCACCCTTGTAGTGGTAACACATTCTCCAGAGGTGGCATCTTATGCGGATAGAATGGCAGTTTTAGAACACGGCAGGGTGGTTGAGGTCACAGACCCGCCGCCATTTGAACACAAAGGTAGCAGACGGAGGCGCAGCATATATGGATGAAGTTAAATCTGATATATTTGATAAGCTATTAACGGTGCATAAGCTACTAGTTGTAGGCGTATGCGTGGTGCTTGCACTCGTTTCATTTTTTGTCCTAGCACCGTTTTTATCTGGCGCAGATTCTTATCAGGGTTTGCAAGACTTTCTGACAGCTAGGCTTGCTGTAGCTGGACTATTCGGTGCACTTGCAACTGCCGCATCAACTATCAGTGACGTGTTTGCCACATTTGCACGGCTCTTTCTAGCGGCATCAGTTGCGCTCAGCTTGGAAAAGATTCTGTTGCTCTTTGGGGGCAAGCTGGCATTCAAGTTTATTATCCCCGTTGCACTTTTGGCTCTCACCATAGCGGTGTGGACGGCTAGCAGACGGTTCGCAAAAATTGCCGCATCGCTTGTTCTAGTGGGGGTGTTTGCAGCAGTGGGTGTGCCTGTATCGGTGGCGGTATCCCAAGCGGTGCATAATAACATTATGGTAGCTGAATATGAGACTGCCCAGTCGGAGCTTGAACAATATGACGGCATTACTGGAAAGGCTAGGTTTTTATTAGATATATCTAAACGCGGGGTTGAGTATATCTCTGCCCAGTTTGTAAATGCAGTGGTGTCGTTCGTCCTAACGGCACTTATAATATCATTACTCACGCTATGGCTAGTTTGGAAGTTTCTGAAAACGTTGTTTTAGCCTCAAAAGGGTTTAGTTCTCACGTTCTCGCTTGTTTTGGATAAGGGACATAGAAATAAATCCTTGTTTTTACACAAAATAGTGTGTATAATACCAATATGAACGGCAAAGAGCTGATAGCACGCTTAATAAGCTGCTAAAACAAGCGGGACTTAAATAGGGGGTAGTATATGGAAAGTTTGATATATCCAGCAATATTTGAACCTGACAATGGGGCGGTGTCCGTGTCGTTCCCTGATTTGCAGGGCTGTATCAGCTATGGCGACAATGCCGAACACGCTTATGAAATGGCAAAAGAAGCCTTAGGCGGCTATATGGCATCACACCTTGAATACTACCCTGCACCAAAAGCCACCCCCGTTTCAGACTTGAAACTAAAAAAAAGCGAATTCGCAATGTTGGTAGAGGTTGAACCCATATATTTACAGGAACTTAATAGAAAATCTGTGCGTATAAACGCCTCTATACCTGCTTGGTTGAAGATTGCAGCTGAAAAGAACGGGGTAAATGTATCACAAACGCTACAAAGAGCATTAAAGGCAGAACTAGATTACGCTAACTAAATAATTGTTCTAACCTCAAAAGGGGTTAGCTCTCACGTTCTCGCTTGTTTCTGGCGTATTTGCAGTTTGATAATGTTTGCGGCGTTGGCAAGCTCCCGCTCTATAATCTGGTCAACTACACTCAATATATTGGTATCAGCTGATTTCTCCATAGTGCTGTAAAACATTGCAGAGGCTGACACCCCCAACGTGCGGGTGATTTTCTCCAACAACTCGGCAGACATAAAAACGTGTCCGCACTCTATATGACTTAAATGTTGCGGCGTTACGTCTATCCGTTCTGCTAGTTCCTCTTGCGATAGCTTGCTCTGCTTGCGGTAATTCTTTAAGTTCCTACCAAAGACTTTCTTTATACTCATACTAAAATAATATATTCACTTGCTACCTAATAACAATGCATTATAAATATAATTTTTTATAAAATTAGTCTTTTAACATTAAATTTTCCTTGACAACTAAACTCTAAAGATATAATATCGGAAAAAATGTAATCTTAAATGATTTTTTATGGAGGATTGCTGTGCAAGACATAAGGGAAAGGCTGAAACGTTTCGTGGTGGAGGAGATTAACCCAAGGCTTGACGACCAGAGCATTGTGGTTACTATAGATAAAAACGAGGGACAGACAAAAGCGGTTCTAATTGAGCCATTTTTGAAAATGTTGGGTTACGATGAGGTAAAAGATATTCATCGTGAAGCTAACGCAAGCTATGGCAAGAAGAAGGATATGAGAGCCGATTACACTGTGTCTATGGATGGGCGTGAAAGCATTCTTGTTGAATGTAAGGCGTTCGGGAAAAATCTTGATAACGAAGAATTTGAGACTCAACTGTCCAAATACTATAACGGCTTGTGTGGCAAAGGGAAGAAAACTGTAGCCATACTTACAAACGGCAAAAAATATAGGCTCTATATGGATACAAAAACTACGAATGTGCTTGACGTCGAACCATACTATCAGTTTGATATAACTGGTAATGTGAGTGCTGAACATATTGAGCATATACGGCTGTTATGCAAAGATAGTTTTGATATAGACAAGATACGTAAACTTGCTGAACAAGAAAAGCAGGTTGCCACTATACGTTCATTTATAGAAAAGGAACTTGAAAAGCCCGAAAAACTTACAAACTGGACACTAGACGAGCTGGACAAACAAAAAACCAAAAACAACCGTGAACTTTATGAGCCTCTAGTAAAAAAGGCATTGGAACAAGTCTTTAGCAAAAAAGCCGAAAACCTGTCAACCCCTGCTGATAGCAATGACGAGGAGCAAAAAGAACGTAAACAAGCTACTGACAGCAAAAAAAGACCTAAGACTACGTTCAAAATGCTGGGTCTTAAAGAGGGCGACGAGCTGACCTGTACGCGCAAACCTGATATTAAATGTAAGGTTGTGAGCGTTGAACGTAACAAGGTTAAGTATAAGGGGAAAGAACACTCCCTTTCTGGTCTGGCAACAATATTATTGGAATATGGGAAAGGCATTATCGGTAGCGGTTTCAACTGTTTTTCTTACAACGGGAAAATATTATCGGATATACGTAAGGAAAAAGGGCTTTGATATCCGTTATTGGCACAATCGGTGCAGTTCTAGGACGTAAGTTTGACAGAGGTAACAAGTGAAAATATTTAGTTTATTTTTGGTTTTAGTTTTTAGTTCTACTGTCGCAAGTGCGGAAAACTATGATTACTTTTGGGCGGATAATCAGGGTAAGGATAAACATGGTATTGTTAATGTTACCCTCTACAAGGGGGAGCTTGACAGGCAACGAGATTATATGAAGCTGGATGACCAAATACATGTTTGGCGGATAATGCCAGATGGTAGAGGTTTTTTATTTGTCAGCATCCTGTTATCTAATGGCAGGTATATATTTCCAATGGCGCATTTATTTGCTCCGCAGGCAGGGCAAAGCCATACATTTGGCTTGTTTAGTAATTCATTAGAACATCCTGAATTGCTTTATACATACACCAAAGAAGGCTTTATACTGTCGGGTGCTAACCTACGCGCATTTCCCGTAAATAAGCAATGCAAGTTGAGCGGCGAGATAGAAGGTCCCAACGGTGGCAAAATGCTGTTCGTTAATGGTGTCACCAAAAATAAAGCCACTATTTATACAAAGGAAGATTGGGCGAAAGTGCGGGCTATGCCGAAAGGTGAACTTCGTTCTGGTATAGAAGCAATGATGATTAGTTTTGAGGCTAGTGCTGGCAATATAATGCAAGACTTCGTAGATAGTGCCATAGCAAAGGCAGAAGCAAAAGTAGCCATATATTGGCAAGTTTCTGTTGATAATGACTGGTCGCCCGCTGAAAATCCACAAGAACTAATGCTTGTGCGTGATACGGAGACTGGCGAGATAACTAACCTGTGGAGCTATGGACAATAATGAATTACATCAGCATTATGCTCTGGTATGGAGGTGGCAAGTTCACAGACTCCCAAGGGCGATATATAGTCAGCCGTTGACAATAGCATTTGAGTCTGCTACATTAAATCACGGAGGGCATTATGACTGCACGTGAAATGATTAAGAGCGAAATTGATTTATTGCCTGAAGCTATTGTGGTGCAGGTGGGGGACTACATTTCTTTTCAGAAGTATAGGCTGGCAACCTCTGACGATACGACTTATCTAAATTCAATCCCAGATATGATGAACTCTATAAAAGAGGGCAACGCAACCCCGTTGTCTGAATGTGTTGACGTATCAAAGATATGGGCTGATGTATAAACTTGTGCTCACGCAACAAGCAGCTAAAGATGCTACTAAGTCAGAGCAAGCAGGTTTGAAACCTAAAGTAGTCTCATTGTTGCATATCTTGAAAGAAAACCCATTTCAAAATCCACCGCCTTATGAAAAACTCAAAGGATTGGATAGCACCTATTCCAGACGTATCAATAGGCAACATCGCCTAGTATACCAGCTTTTACCTAGTGATGGAGGCACATCTTTCAAGGGTGTTATAAAGATAATTAGAATGTGGACGCACTACGAATAAAACGTGCCTAGTGGGCGTGTCTTCCTGTCTACAATAGGCTATGGAGGAATTATTAAATAATCGTCCCTTATTGTCCCATAAGCACCCTTTAGGGTTTGTCTCGTTGGTGGTGTCTGTGTATAATCATTATGTGCTTGGGGAAGGATACGCTATCTGGTTGAAATAAAGCTATAGCGGTCTGACAATTTGCAACTGATTTAATGACAACACCAATATGCTAGCGTTGGGTTCTGTTGTTGGTTCTGAGGTTGCACGGAAAAAAGTTGTTAGATTATCGGGTTTCGTATCGCCTGATTGCACCTTGGTAAAAGATATTCCATTTTTTATTACTGGTTTTAAGGGTTAGTTAGAGATTAAAAGGTGTTTTCAAGCTCCGATGGGGAGGAGAGAAATATCCAATGGTCTCTGACTGCCCTTAGAAAACCATTATATCCTTGCCTGTTTCGTTAAGTGCCACAGGGCTATTAGCGGATAACGTCTTTACTAGCCCGATACTGATTTTAATAGTATGAACATCCTTTTCCAGATAATCAATACGACCTTCGTGTAGCGGAATTATCTTGAGCATAGTGGTCGCCCATTCTTTTATAGTGCCAGCCCTAAATATTATCCAACCCACGCCAGCGATGGCAACTATCAACGTGACGGCACTTGCGACAACAGGCAACCACTCTTTTATAAGATTGAGAGTATTCATACCTCCACCCTACATCAAAGATATTTAGCTGTCAACCCCTATTCTTTGCCTTTCTGCCAGCTTTACTAGCGACTTGCTTCTTTTTCTTGTCAGTTGCTTTCTTAGACGACACTTTTTTATCCGCTGCGGGCTTATCTTGGGTAGCTGGCTTAGTAGCTGGTGCATTGAACTGCAGCGTTGCCTCTATTATTTCAACTGTCTTTGTCGGCACGTCTTGGTGCATACCCTTATTGCCTGTTTGCACTTGCGCAATTTTATTCACCACATCCATGCCAGCAATCACCTTGCCGAACACTGCATAGCCTATACCCTGCATAGTGTTGTTTTGGTAGTCTAAAAATGAATTATTGTTGACGTTTATAAAAAACTGCGAGGTAGCAGAGTCTGGCACATTCGTGCGCGCCATAGCTACCGTGCCAATAGCATTCCTCAGCCCATTAGCAGCTTCGTTCTTTATCGGCGGCTTTTGCCCAGACTTTTCCACCATATCAACGGTCATTCCGCCACCCTGTATCATAAACCCAGGGATTACACGATGAAAAATCGTTCCACTATAATAGCCCGCTTTCACGTAGTCAGTGAAGTTCTTAACAGTTATAGGAGCTTTATCGGGATATAACTCCAATACGATATTCCCATAGTTAGTTTTCAGCGTGACAAAAGTCGCCGATAAAGAACGAAGCTGCTAATGGGCTGAGGAATGCTATTGGCACGGTAGCTATGGCGCGCACGAATGTGCCAGACTCTGCTACCTCGCAGTTTTTTATAAACGTCAACAATAATTCATTTTTAGACTACCAAAACAACACTATGCAGGGTATAGGCTATGCAGTGTTCGGCAAGGTGATTGCTGGCATGGATGTGGTGAATAAAATTGCGCAAGTGCAAACAGGCAATAAGGGTATGCACCAAGACGTGCCGACAAAGACAGTTGAAATAATAGAGGCAACGCTGCAGTTCAATGCACCAGCTACTAAGCCAGCTACCCAAGATAAGCCCGCAGCGGATAAAAAAGTGTCGTCTAAGAAAGCAACTGACAAGAAAAAGAAGCAAGTCGCTAGTAAAGCTGGCAGAAAGGCAAAGAATAGGGGTTGACAGCTAAATATCTTTGATGTAGGGTGGAGGTATGAATACTCTCAATCTTATAAAAGAGTGGTTGCCTGTTGTCGCAAGTGCCGTCACGTTGATAGTTGCCATCGCTGGCGTGGGTTGGATAATATTTAGGGCTGGCACTATAAAAGAATGGGCGACCACTATGCTCAAGATAATTCCGCTACACGAAGGTCGTATTGATTATCTGGAAAAGGATGTTCATACTATTAAAATCAGTATCGGGCTAGTAAAGACGTTATCCGCTAATAGCCCTGTGGCACTTAACGAAACAGGCAAGGATATAATGGTTTTCTAAGGGCAGTCAGAGACCATTGGATATTTCTCTCCTCCCCATCGGAGCTTGAAAACACCTTTTAATCTCTAACTAACCCTTAAAACCAGTAATAAAAAATGGAATATCTTTTACCAAGGTGCAATCAGGCGATACGAAACCCGATAATCTAACAACTTTTTTCCGTGCAACCTCAGAACCAACAACAGAACCCAACGCTAGCATATTGGTGTTGTCATTAAATCAGTTGCAAATTGTCAGACCGCTATAGCTTTATTTCAACCAGATAGCGTATCCTTCCCCAAGCACATAATGATTATACACAGACACCACCAACGAGACAAACCCTAAAGGGTGCTTATGGGACAATAAGGGACGATTATTTAATAATTCCTCCATAGCCTATTGTAGACAGGAAGACACGCCCACTAGGCACGTTTTATTCGTAGTGCGTCCACATTCTAATTATCTTTATAACACCCTTGAAAGATGTGCCTCCATCACTAGGTAAAAGCTGGTATACTAGGCGATGTTGCCTATTGATACGTCTGGAATAGGTGCTATCCAATCCTTTGAGTTTTTCATAAGGCGGTGGATTTTGAAATGGGTTTTCTTTCAAGATATGCAACAATGAGACTACTTTAGGTTTCAAACCTGCTTGCTCTGACTTAGTAGCATCTTTAGCTGCTTGTTGCGTGAGCACAAGTTTATACATCAGCCCATATCTTTGATACGTCAACACATTCAGACAACGGGGTTGCGTTGCCCTCTTTTATAGAGTTCATCATATCTGGGATTGAATTTAGATAAGTCGTATCGTCAGAGGTTGCCAGCCTATACTTCTGAAAAGAAATGTAGTCCCCCACCTGCACCACAATAGCTTCAGGCAATAAATCAATTTCGCTCTTAATCATTTCACGTGCAGTCATAATGCCCTCCGTGATTTAATGTAGCAGACTCAAATGCTATTGTCAACGGCTGACTATATATCGCCCTTGGGAGTCTGTGAACTTGCCACCTCCATACCAGAGCATAATGCTGATGTAATTCATTATTGTCCATAGCTCCACAGGTTAGTTATCTCGCCAGTCTCCGTATCACGCACAAGCATTAGTTCTTGTGGATTTTCAGCGGGCGACCAGTCATTATCAACAGAAACTTGCCAATATATGGCTACTTTTGCTTCTGCCTTTGCTATGGCACTATCTACGAAGTCTTGCATTATATTGCCAGCACTAGCCTCAAAACTAATCATCATTGCTTCTATACCAGAACGAAGTTCACCTTTCGGCATAGCCCGCACTTTCGCCCAATCTTCCTTTGTATAAATAGTGGCTTTATTTTTGGTGACACCATTAACGAACAGCATTTTGCCACCGTTGGGACCTTCTATCTCGCCGCTCAACTTGCATTGCTTATTTACGGGAAATGCGCGTAGGTTAGCACCCGACAGTATAAAGCCTTCTTTGGTGTATGTATAAAGCAATTCAGGATGTTCTAATGAATTACTAAACAAGCCAAATGTATGGCTTTGCCCTGCCTGCGGAGCAAATAAATGCGCCATTGGAAATATATACCTGCCATTAGATAACAGGATGCTGACAAATAAAAAACCTCTACCATCTGGCATTATCCGCCAAACATGTATTTGGTCATCCAGCTTCATATAATCTCGTTGCCTGTCAAGCTCCCCCTTGTAGAGGGTAACATTAACAATACCATGTTTATCCTTACCCTGATTATCCGCCCAAAAGTAATCATAGTTTTCCGCACTTGCGACAGTAGAACTAAAAACTAAAACCAAAAATAAACTAAATATTTTCACTTGTTACCTCTGTCAAACTTACGTCCTAGAACTGCACCGATTGTGCCAATAACGGATATCAAAGCCCTTTTTCCTTACGTATATCCGATAATATTTTCCCGTTGTAAGAAAAACAGTTGAAACCGCTACCGATAATGCCTTTCCCATATTCCAATAATATTGTTGCCAGACCAGAAAGGGAGTGTTCTTTCCCCTTATACTTAACCTTGTTACGTTCAACGCTCACAACCTTACATTTAATATCAGGTTTGCGCGTACAGGTCAGCTCGTCGCCCTCTTTAAGACCCAGCATTTTGAACGTAGTCTTAGGTCTTTTTTTGCTGTCAGTAGCTTGTTTACGTTCTTTTTGCTCCTCGTCATTGCTATCAGCAGGGGTTGACAGGTTTTCGGCTTTTTTGCTAAAGACTTGTTCCAATGCCTTTTTTACTAGAGGCTCATAAAGTTCACGGTTGTTTTTGGTTTTTTGTTTGTCCAGCTCGTCTAGTGTCCAGTTTGTAAGTTTTTCGGGCTTTTCAAGTTCCTTTTCTATAAATGAACGTATAGTGGCAACCTGCTTTTCTTGTTCAGCAAGTTTACGTATCTTGTCTATATCAAAACTATCTTTGCATAACAGCCGTATATGCTCAATATGTTCAGCACTCACATTACCAGTTATATCAAACTGATAGTATGGTTCGACGTCAAGCACATTCGTAGTTTTTGTATCCATATAGAGCCTATATTTTTTGCCGTTTGTAAGTATGGCTACAGTTTTCTTCCCTTTGCCACACAAGCCGTTATAGTATTTGGACAGTTGAGTCTCAAATTCTTCGTTATCAAGATTTTTCCCGAACGCCTTACATTCAACAAGAATGCTTTCACGCCCATCCATAGACACAGTGTAATCGGCTCTCATATCCTTCTTCTTGCCATAGCTTGCGTTAGCTTCACGATGAATATCTTTTACCTCATCGTAACCCAACATTTTCAAAAATGGCTCAATTAGAACCGCTTTTGTCTGTCCCTCGTTTTTATCTATAGTAACCACAATGCTCTGGTCGTCAAGCCTTGGGTTAATCTCCTCCACCACGAAACGTTTCAGCCTTTCCCTTATGTCTTGCACAGCAATCCTCCATAAAAAATCATTTAAGATTACATTTTTTCCGATATTATATCTTTAGAGTTTAGTTGTCAAGGAAAATTTAATGTTAAAAGACTAATTTTATAAAAAATTATATTTATAATGCATTGTTATTAGGTAGCAAGTGAATATATTATTTTAGTATGAGTATAAAGAAAGTCTTTGGTAGGAACTTAAAGAATTACCGCAAGCAGAGCAAGCTATCGCAAGAGGAACTAGCAGAACGGATAGACGTAACGCCGCAACATTTAAGTCATATAGAGTGCGGACACGTTTTTATGTCTGCCGAGTTGTTGGAGAAAATCACCCGCACGTTGGGGGTGTCAGCCTCTGCAATGTTTTACAGCACTATGGAGAAATCAGCTGATACCAATATATTGAGTGTAGTTGACCAGATTATAGAGCGGGAGCTTGCCAACGCCGCAAACATTATCAAACTGCAAATACGCCAGAAACAAGCGAGAACGTGAGAGCTAACCCCTTTTGAGGTTAGAACAATTATTTAGTTAGCGTAATCTAGTTCTGCCTTTAATGCTCTTTGTAGCGTTTGTGATACATTTACCCCGTTCTTTTCAGCTGCAATCTTCAACCAAGCAGGTATAGAGGCGTTTATACGCACAGATTTTCTATTAAGTTCCTGTAAATATATGGGTTCAACCTCTACCAACATTGCGAATTCGCTTTTTTTTAGTTTCAAGTCTGAAACGGGGGTGGCTTTTGGTGCAGGGTAGTATTCAAGGTGTGATGCCATATAGCCGCCTAAGGCTTCTTTTGCCATTTCATAAGCGTGTTCGGCATTGTCGCCATAGCTGATACAGCCCTGCAAATCAGGGAACGACACGGACACCGCCCCATTGTCAGGTTCAAATATTGCTGGATATATCAAACTTTCCATATACTACCCCCTATTTAAGTCCCGCTTGTTTTAGCAGCTTATTAAGCGTGCTATCAGCTCTTTGCCGTTCATATTGGTATTATACACACTATTTTGTGTAAAAACAAGGATTTATTTCTATGTCCCTTATCCAAAACAAGCGAGAACGTGAGAACTAAACCCTTTTGAGGCTAAAACAACGTTTTCAGAAACTTCCAAACTAGCCATAGCGTGAGTAATGATATTATAAGTGCCGTTAGGACGAACGACACCACTGCATTTACAAACTGGGCAGAGATATACTCAACCCCGCGTTTAGATATATCTAATAAAAACCTAGCCTTTCCAGTAATGCCGTCATATTGTTCAAGCTCCGACTGGGCAGTCTCATATTCAGCTACCATAATGTTATTATGCACCGCTTGGGATACCGCCACCGATACAGGCACACCCACTGCTGCAAACACCCCCACTAGAACAAGCGATGCGGCAATTTTTGCGAACCGTCTGCTAGCCGTCCACACCGCTATGGTGAGAGCCAAAAGTGCAACGGGGATAATAAACTTGAATGCCAGCTTGCCCCCAAAGAGCAACAGAATCTTTTCCAAGCTGAGCGCAACTGATGCCGCTAGAAAGAGCCGTGCAAATGTGGCAAACACGTCACTGATAGTTGATGCGGCAGTTGCAAGTGCACCGAATAGTCCAGCTACAGCAAGCCTAGCTGTCAGAAAGTCTTGCAAACCCTGATAAGAATCTGCGCCAGATAAAAACGGTGCTAGGACAAAAAATGAAACGAGTGCAAGCACCACGCATACGCCTACAACTAGTAGCTTATGCACCGTTAATAGCTTATCAAATATATCAGATTTAACTTCATCCATATATGCTGCGCCTCCGTCTGCTACCTTTGTGTTCAAATGGCGGCGGGTCTGTGACCTCAACCACCCTGCCGTGTTCTAAAACTGCCATTCTATCCGCATAAGATGCCACCTCTGGAGAATGTGTTACCACTACAAGGGTGCTGCCGGTGCTATGCAAATGCTTGAATATATCCATCACTAAATCTTCATTAGTTTCGTCTAGGTTGCCAGTCGGCTCGTCTGCCAGTATCAGTTTCGGGTAGTTTATAAGTGCCCGTGCAATGCACACACGTTGCTGTTCGCCGCCTGATAGCTGACTCGGCAGGTGGTGCACCCGCGCACCTAGCCCTACGCGCTCAAGGGCGGCAAAAGCCTCAGCCTCGCCGACCATACTGTGATAATACTGCGCTAGCATAACGTTTTCAAGTGCAGTTAGATATGATACTAAATGAAACTGCTGAAATATAAGCCCTATCTTATCACGGCGCACCGCCGTTAGGTCAGCCTCACTGCCCTTTGAGGTGTCTTGTCCGTCTAGTATGACAGAACCACTGGTAGGTTTAGCCATACAGCCTATAATGTTCATCATAGTAGTTTTGCCTGAGCCTGATGGTCCCATTATGGCAAGCCACTGTCCCGCCTTGACCTCTAAATTAACGTTATAGAGTGCCTGAACATCGCTACCATATAGCACTGAAACACCTTTTAATTCCAACATATTCATATTATTCCCCTTTCAACACTATAGCAGGTTCTATCTTTATTGCTATGCGGGCGGGCAAAAGCGAAGCTATAATAGCTATAAGCATTGATGATAACAATGTTGCTAGTATTAGCAAGGGATATGTGCCTATTGCCCGTCCGAAGATACTCATAGCTACGGCATAAGCAAAGACTTGCCCTAGAATACTACCCAGCAAACCACCCGCTAGCCCTAATAATGCACTCTCCCCTAAAAACTCCATCATTACGTTTATATTTTTTGCCCCGAGTGCCTTTTTAAGTCCAATCTCATTTTTGCGCTCCATAACAATCGCCATCATCGTAGTCGCCACACATATCATAGTAAGTGCTAACACTATAATGGTGACTAGATAGACAAGTGCTTGCAGTTTGTCAAGGACAACCGTTTCAGACTGGGCAACACGTTTCACCAGCTGCGGGGTAATATTTGGTGCGGCTTGCATGAGCTGTGTGCTGATTTTTTCCAGCTCGTCAGACTGGGCAACAATGCTTAACTCCACAATATCAGCCGTCCAGTTGTCCCCAAGCATAGCATATACGAATCCGTCCTCAACGCCGCCAGTCTTCACGATGCCCACTACCCCAACGCTGCGTCCAAGCTCAGGCAAGTCAACTATATCAACTATATTTAGCAACATATATTCTGCCACATCACTACCTAGCACTATTTCGTTTGCCGCTCTAGGCAGTCTGCCTGTGAACTGCCAATATGGATTAGTCTGTTGCACCTGCGAAAAATCAGTCTGAACAAGGGTAATCGGCAAGCTGTTCATACTAACAGAACTATATTTGTAGGGCGTTATTCCAACAATGCTTAGCGGTGGCAGTTTAGCGAGTGCTGCATCAAGTTCAGCTTCGCTAATGTTTTCTATCACCATATTGGCACCGTAGGAGCGAAACTCACGCCCTAGCTGGCGTGGCATATCGTAATAGATAGCTACCATTCCATAAAGAACGGTTGCTCCCACTGATATTGCCAGCAGTGCCACAAGCATTCGCCCGAAACGCCGCATTAAGGAGCTGATGAGCATTGAAAATACGAACTTGAACTGCCTGCCGCGCTTAGTACGTCCAGCACATGCGGAGTGCCTAGCATGGCTATGATGTGCATGGTGATGATTATGGTGAGTATGCCTGCGTTTAGCGTCCATGCAACACCTCTGCGGGGTGCAGTTTTAGAATCATCTTGCTTGCTGGCAGTGAGCCGAAAAGCGTTACAACTAATGTCATCGCCACAACCAGCGGAATAACTACTAGCTTTGGTTCAGTCCACATACCAAACACCGACTGCCCCACAATTTGCGCAAATATTAGCCCCAGTCCGTAGCCGACCAGTCCGCCAGCAAATGTAGCCGACAGCACCTCAACAAATACCGCCATAGATACCTGAAAATCATTCGCTCCAAGTGCCTTCAATAGTGCCAGCTCTGTGCTACGCTCCAGTACATTAGCAGTAACAAGGTTTGATATACCAAGCACGGAGCATAAGAGGCTTAAAATAGTTAGCAATAGCATTAAAAGTTGTATTTTTGATAATATTGCCCCCTCAGATTGCGATACTTGCATCACCTGTTTAACCCTAGCTTGCGGCAACACCTCCTCTAGCTGATATGCTATAGCACTGATATACGCTGTGCAATACCACGTGTCCCACTCTGTAGTCGTCAGACTGCGCGGGTCGGTTGCTGCCCTGCGAGAAAGCTCGTTTTCAGGGGTCGTTAACGCACTCACCGATATATAGCTAATACGTCCAACGTTGTTTGTTAATTTGCCGACAATCTCTATCGGAGCGAAAGCCTTGTCTGAATCGCTATCGCCAGAATCTATTATCCCTACAATAAGCAAGTCGCCGAGTTGAGCACCTATATTTAAGTCTAGTTTATTTGCTAGACGCTTGCCTAGTGCAACTTCACTGTTATTGTCATCAGGCAACCGCCCAGATACGCTCCACCAAGATTTAAGCCCTACAATACCAGCATCTACGCTATCACCAGTGGGCAAATCTATATGACGGGCAAACCATGTGCCTATTAGTGGCACGTCTTCACTACCAATAGTTATATTAGTGTCTAAAAATGGGGCAAAATCTACTATATTGTGCGCCCAGAATATCTCTTTTACCCTAAAAACATCATCATAAGGCAGATATTGATTAGCCTTTGTGTCGCCAGCATTGTAAAGGTCTGCTAATATTGAAGAAGTTTTAGGCATAACGGTCAGGTTTGCCCCATAAGCCTTTAACTCTTGATTGATTTTGTCGCCCATATCAAACATCACATTCAACATAGCAGTAGCAAGCGACACCCCAAGTGCCATAGTCAGGGCGAGCATTGCAAGGGAACGGTTCCTGCGCATAAGTGCCGCAAATAATGCCCTAAAAAACATAATTACGAAAACCTATATTCATGTTCAATAAGCATATCAACATCTATGACTAGCTTACCATCTGCTATGGTGAACTTAAAAGGAACTGGATTGCACCCACCCGCAAGTCCTATGGTGGAGATATTCATAACAACATCACACATCTTGCAGATTATTTGCCCGCTCCGCTCGTAATAGCCAGCTATCCCGCACACTTCGCAAGCATCAAGCCCTACGCCATAGCCAGATTTAGGCTTTTTAATCACGATAAAGTGCACCTGAACGCCATTTGCAGTAGTATAGCTGTATCTGTGCAGGTGCATATCCTCAAGCTCTTCCAGCGGTATGATAAGCTGCCCATCTATAGCCTCAATAGCCACAGGGGGCGATATCATAACCTCTTTATTGTTTAGGTAGGAACAACCTACCACAAAGAAACCGCCTATTAAAAGGAACACACAGGACGTTCTGCACCAGCGAGCAGCAAGCGCACTTGCGGCTACCTTTTTACGCACTTCTGCAGGGTTAGCACCATTAAAGACGCGTCCGCGCATGCCATGCAGTGCAATGAGCGATGCTACTACCCCCAATGCAACAATTGCTATGAAAAATAATCCCTCTATACTGCTAAAAAGCATTGCCATAGCCATTATAAAGCCATCCATAGACAAGAAGCCCTGTCCCAGTAAGATATAGACGAGCGATAAAAGTTGCTTGAACATTAATATAACAAGTGCTGACAAAAAGACGACAAGCACCGCCCTGTCAGACAAGTTCACAGATGCCCTGTAGAGCGAATAGGCTGCCCACCTGATAACAACAAGGGCTATTATATAGCCCAATATGCGTAGCATATATGCACTGCTAAATACGCTGTCTAGGTCAGAGGCAAACTCCACAGGGAACATAAATATATCGGGCAGATAATATGCCGCAAGGAACAGGAAAAAGATGTGCACAGCCCCGTGTCTTATACCTCTGCTTGATAAAAGTCCCGTAGCAATAGCAAGTTCTGATAATATTAGCGGAATCATAACTGCTAAATCGTAATATTCGCGGACGAGCGAAAAACGGGTGAATGTGTGCAATATGGCAAATAGCAGTGCTAGTTTAATACCAAACAGAGTTACACGTCTTGTCGCTATTTTCATAAACAGTCCATGCTTGTTCGCAGAATGATGGTGATGCCTACTAGTAGCAAATAAATCCCGATGCCCCGCCTCCGAATGAATAACAGCAAGAAACAGTGCCACCAGCAG
>BNUJ01000016.1 GCA_025997275.1 Deferribacterales bacterium | reverse complement strand
TCAGCTCCTTGCACTTGGTATCATAGGGGAATACGTTGGCAAGATATATTCCGAAACTAAACGGCGTCCGAAATATTTTGTAGAGAGAGAGAAACAATGAACTACTTAGCTAGACAGTTGCATCTATTAAAGTCATCTAGCTGGGGGCTTGCTCTACCAAAAGGTTCGCTTCTCAACTATCTCAAACTAAAGTCAGGCAAGATAACTGATACGCTGGGCAATGGTGGCGTATATCCGCCAATGATGTCACTTTTAACCGTGCAGCGGTGCAACTTGAACTGCTCATTTTGTATGGGCGTTAAGAAACGTGCTGATTGGCAGGAACACGAGCTGACCCCTAAAAAATTAGAGAGAATACTAGAGCTCGATATTGTCAGCAAGGTGTTAGTTGTAATATTTGAGGGCGGTGAACCGTTGCTAAATAAAGACCTGCCAGAGCTAATAAGTATGTGCCGCAAAAGGGGACATTTAGTCGGCATTGTATCCAATGGCATACTGCTTGCTGAACGGGTAGATGAGCTGGTGAGTGCAGGTTTATGCGATACGCAAATTTCAGTGTATGAAGACACGCTCGGCAGACTCAGCAAGATTCTGCCAAAAGTTATGTCCAAACACTTAGGCAAGTTACCTATAAATACATCGTATGTGCTACCCAAAAGCCAGCTACTCTCAGCCCAAAAGGGTGAATTTAAGAATTTTTTAGACCTGATAAATATGCTCAAAGACTCTGGATGCTCATCCCTAAAGATTACGCTATGCGAGTCGCCCACTATATCAGCACTTGACTTGACTGAAACGTTGATGACAACAGATGCCGTCTATGATGAGTTTATAGATGTATGTAGAACTAATCTCAAAGATATATGCTTTGAAGGCTACAAATCTAATAGCTCATTTATGCCCAGCAGCAAATTTTCGCTATATTTTCCTCGTCCCTTTGAGATAAATAACAGCGGGCGAATCTGTCGCTTGCCATGGCAGCATATAGAATTTGACGCTGATGGAAACTACTTAGTTTGCTGCCACATGGACACTGAGCTTGACGAGCGCGCTAAAAATGTTTTTGAGGCTGGGGTTGACAACATAAATCACGAGAAAGCACAAAAAATACGTAAAGCTTTGCTAGATATAAACATTCCGCTTGAGCCAGAGTGTGTGAACTGCGTCCAAAACTCTGAATCTTCGTTCTTTAGGAATGTGTAATAGTTATGCAAACTTGGCACCCCTATTCTTAAATTTACGCCAATCGTCTGCAGTTGGTAGCGAGTGATAGCTGGCTTGTCTAGTCGGCTCTTTTAGCGGTTGCTCTGGCAGATTTTTTTCCAGTATTTCTAATGCCTGCAAGATAAGCTCTGCGCTGAGCGCATAACATTTTTCATATAAATCGCTAAGAACTGGTCGGGCAGGTATTTCTATTGCCCTTTGACAAATAATTTGCCCTGTATCAATAGTTACATCCATCTTATGGATAGTTGCTCCCGTATAAGCCTCGCCTGAGACTATCGCATAGAAAACTGGCAACAAGCCACCATTAGCTGGTAGCAACGCCGAGTGCCTGTTTATACAGGCAATGTTAGGTGCATTCAGCAACTCTTTCTTAAATATTTGTGGGTTAGACGATACGACAACGTCTATATCTAAATCTTTAATATGCTGGATAAAGCTTTTGTCGTTCACATTTTTTACGTCTATCACTGGCACATCGTGTTTTTTGGCAATGCTATGGACGGTCTTGCCTGCTATTAAGCCCTTTAAGCCAATCAGCACAAGTTTAACGCAAGAAATTATGCCTATATCAAGTATATGCCGTTTCAGATAGCTATTCCAACCAATCTTGCCAGCTTTCTTTAGCTCGCTTACGCAGGCAACTTCCACATAATCGTAGTGTTTATCAGCAAGGACAGTATCTAACATCTGCGGAATATAGTATAACGTATCCTCAAGGATAAAATAAACTTTCATAGCTCACCATAGTTCGTTAGCGTCCACTCACTAGCTTTAAGTATATTTGGTAGTGCAAGTATAGCTTGCAACTCAATACCGCGTTGCTCCTGTTCGCAATAATCTTTTGCGAACGGCTCTATCCAAGAATGCTCTGTTGCTGGCGAACACGGGTGAAATAATATTTCTGTTATATCTTGCTGATTATGGCTCCGTAATAGTCTGGACGCTACGCCCGCAGACATTGCATTCGTATGTAAAACACCGTAGAAACAATCATTACCTTTGACAATGTCGCCATTCGCACCAGAGTTGTGCTTAATCAAATAGCTACTGTTCATATATGAATAACGCTGCAAATTAAGCCAATGGCAGATGTTGGCAGGCGCGGGGATATGCTCCCTAAACGCCGACAAGCGCAATGGCTCTCTCGGTAGCCTAATAAACGGGATTTTATAATACGCTGCAAGTCGCACCGCTATTTCAAATATCCAAGGGATTGCATGAACATGTTGATGCCCATCTATATGGTCTAGTTTGACTTTTTTTAATGCTTTCTCTATCTGGGCGCGCATTTCAGCCTCTACCTGCTCTCTCATTGCTCTGTTGTCGCCTGACGTAGCTAAAAAGATAAAGCCTTTTGCTGCTAAGTGTCTAAAATGTCCATCTGCTAGCGCAAGCTGTGAGCTGGCTCTGTGCAAGGGTGTTGATATAAGGAAACCTTCGTTTAAGCAGATGTGAATGCCGACCCCCAGATTGGGACACGCTGGTATTACGCGTTCGCATGCATCATCAAACGCAACTCCGTTGACCTGTAGTGATGCGGACGTAAGTGCACCCTCTGTTGCCGCCCTTAAAATCCCCTCATTTACACAATACTGCCTGCCTAAATCATCAGCATTGACTACCAGATACCTTTTTACTAACATTATGCGCGTATTGTATCACAAAAAGCAAAAGTAGCAACTATTGTTGACAAGAGATCTAAATGCTGGTATCTTTATGAGTATGAAAAATGGGGACGATAGAGACAGCGGAGACAACGGAGACAATCGTAACGTGAAAGACACTGTGAATATTGGCATCATCGGCTACGGCGTGGTAGGTAGTAGCGTCGTGGAAACTATCCGCACGAACGGTGACGCTATATACAGCAAAACAGGCATTCACATCAACATAGTCGCTATTGCTCGCAAGGACACCAGCAAGGGTGCTCACGCTGGCGACATACCTATCACGTCTGATGTAGACAGCATTATAAGCAACCCTGATATAGATATAATAGTAGAGCTGGTAGGTGGCGGGACGACCGCTAAAGAGATAATATTAAAGGCAATCGCTGGTGGCAAACATGTAGTAACAGCCAACAAAGCACTGCTTGCCACACATGGTAGAGAGATTTTTAATGCGACAAAGGCTGCTGGCGTAGAGCTTGGTTTTGAGGCTAGTGTGGGCGGTGGCATCCCGCTGATAAACACTATTAAAGAAAGCCTCGTAGCTAATAATATAACAGAAATTGCAGCTGTTATAAATGGCACGTCTAACTATATACTATCGCAAATGTCTACAAGCAATGAGAGCTACGATGTTTCACTGAAAAAAGCACAAGACTTAGGCTATGCAGAGGCTGACCCAACATTTGACGTGGAGGGGGTAGACTCAGCACATAAGATTACAATATTAGCATCAATTGCCTTTGGTGCATGGGTGGACTACGGCAAGGTGCACACTGAGGGGATTACGCGCATATCAGCGGTTGATATTGCTTTTGCTAAGGAGCAGTTGCACCACACTATAAAATTACTAGCTATTGCAAAACGAGATGAGGAAGGTAGCACTGAGGTGCATGTCCACCCGACTCTAGTGCCTAATAGATATATATTGTCATCGGTGTCAGATGCCTTTAACGCCGCAACAATTAAAACTGACAAGGCGGGCACTACTATATATTTTGGGCGTGGCGCAGGTGGACAGCCTACCAGTAGTGCGGTAGTGGCGGATATATCAGCTATTGCACGCAATATTTGCTACGGCGGTGTGGGCAGGGTATCTCCGTTTGGTTTTATAACCGAACGGGACTATAGGTTTAAGGGAATAGAGGAGACGATATCCTCGTTCTATCTGCGTTTTAATGTGACGGATGCCAGCGGGGTGCTGTCCGCTATATCAGGCGTATTAGCAAAGCATGATATTAGCATAAAGTGTGCCTTTCAGCGTCCTGACCCACAGGCGGCTGAGGGTGTTATGCCACTGATATTTTTGACATACAGCACAAGTGGGCAGCAGATTAAGTCTGCTGTGGCAGAGATAGGAAAACTTGATATAATACATTCAGAAGCTGTTGTCATCAGAGTGATGGAATAGAGCTGTAGAGATGGAACAATTATGAAATATTTAGTCCTGCTTACAGATGGCATGAGCGATGAACCCCAAGTCTCGCTTGGCGGTAAAACGCCCATAGAATACGCTACCACACCCAATATGGACAAACTAGCAACTGGTGGCGAGTGCGGGTTCATACGAACCGTTCCAGACGGGTTTGCGCCCGGTAGCGACGTGTGCAATATGTCAATATTTGGCTACAATCCTACTGAATACTATACTGGACGCGGTCCGCTTGAGGCTGCCAGCATGGGGGTGGCACTGGGCGACAACGACACAGTATTTCGTTGCAACCTTGTGACGCTGAAAGACGGCTGTATGGAAGATTTCAGCGCACACCATATTGCTAATGCTGATGCTGCTGTAGCTATAGGAAGGCTGCATGCAATGTTCGGCGGGCTTGGTATAGATTTCTATCAAGGGTTGAGCTACAGACATATAATGGTTGTGCGCGACAGGAAAATTTCTGTTAACACTACCCCACCACACGACATTACAGGACAAACTTACGAGAAAGAACTGCCCGCTGGGGCTGACAGCATATTCTTGCAAGAGATAATGGACAAGGCGCGCGAAGTGTTTAAGAATGATACTGGTATGGCTAATAGCATCTGGCTATGGGGACAGGGTGTGCGCCCTGCTATGCCGTCATTTCGTGAGCTTTATGGGGTTAACGGAGCTTGTATTGCTGCAGTTGACCTAGTCAAAGGGATTGCAACTTGTGCTGGGCTGGAGATAATCAACGTGCCTGGGGCTACTGGTTTTATTGATACAAACTATGAGGGCAAGGCGATGCACGCTATTAAAGCCCTGCATCGCTACGACTATGTCTACGTCCACGTAGAGGCACCAGACGAAGCGGGACACATGGGTAAGACAGACCTAAAGGTGAAGGCGATTGAGGATATTGACTCCAGAATGTTGCCTACGATAATTGAGGGGATGAAAGGTTTCGGCGAATATCGGATACTGCTGACGCCAGACCACCCAACACCTATACGCATTATGACACACGCAAGTGCGCCTGTGCCAGCTATCCTGTGGGGCACTGGCATAGATGCAGATAGCAATACGCAATACAGTGAGCATATAAAACCTTCGTTTAACATAAAGCACGGGTTTCAGATAGCCAAAAAGCTAATTTTATAAGGGGGTTGCTTATGGCTTTAATCGTGATGAAGTTCGGCGGCACGAGCGTAGCAAACGTTGAACGTATAAAGAACGTTGCTCGGCAGGCTATTGCTAAAAAAAAAGCTGGCAACGACGTGGTGCTTGTAGCAAGCGCAATGGCAGGGGTGACCGATAAGCTAATCGGTTATTTGAACGAGCTTACCCCTGACCACAACCTGCGCGAATACGACCAAATGGTCTCTACGGGCGAGACATCTAATGTGCCGCTTATAGCACAGGCTATTATTAGTGCGGGCGAAGCTGCGGAATCGTTCACTGGTGTTCAGGCTGGAATACAGACGAACAATTCGCACTCCAAAGCGCGTGTCGTGCGGATTGATACAGCGAACCTAAAGCGGGCACTCGGCGAGGGCAAAATATGTGTTGTGGCAGGCTTTCAAGGGTATGACCCCGCCAGTGGCAATATTACGACACTTGGGCGTGGAGGTTCGGATACCACAGCGGTTGCGCTTGCTGCGGCATTAAAGGCTGATAAATGTGAGATATATACAGATGTTGATGGGGTATATACCGCTGACCCGCGTATAGTGAAAGATGCAAAGAAGCTTGACGTTATATCACACGAAGAGATGTTGGAGCTTGCTTCGTTAGGGGCAAAGGTGCTTGTATCGCGCTGTGTTGAGCTTGGTATGACGCATGATATTGATATAATGGTATTATCCTCATTGGAGGACAAACAGGGGACGTTGGTAACGTCTAAACTTGGAGGTAGGAATATGGAAAACCTTGTGATTTCAGGGATAACGAGCGATAAAAATCAAGCAAAGATTGTAGTGAGCGGTCTGCCTGATAAGGTAGGCACAGCGTCTAAACTATTCACGGAGCTTGCCGATGCCAATATAAACATAGACGTTATTGTGCAGAACGCTACGCGTAATGAGCTGTCGGACATTAGTTTTACCGTGCAGAAGAATGAACTTGTGCGGGCAAAGAATGTCTGTGATGTGGCGGCTAACAGGGTGGGTGCAAAGGTGCATGCTGATGAGAACATCGCCAAGGTGTCTATAGTCGGCGTTGGGATAACGAGTAATGTTGGCGTGGCGGCGACTATGTTCAGGGTGCTGGCAGAGCATGCTATCAATATACAGATGATTTCTACTAGTGATATAAAAATATCATGCGTTATAGACGAAAAGTTTGCTGAGGTGGCTGTCCGTTCGCTACACGATGCATTTATTACTGGAAAATAGGGGCTATGGCTACAAAAAAAATACTGATAGTAGATGATGACGATGGTATGCGTGAGGCATTGCGCGAAACAGTAGCACGGATGAAGGTGGCAGAAGTTCACACCGCAATTGACGGCACAGACGGCTTTGAGAAGGCGAGCAATACCATATATGACTTAATCATCAGCGATATGCGTATGCCGCGCACCACTGGGCTTGAAATGTTTGATATGTTGCGGACAGCGGGCATTAGCACGCCCATTTGTTTCTTGACCGCCTATGGCACGGTGCAGAGTGCCGTCAATGCGCTGAAAAATGGAGCTTACGACTACATTATGAAGCCCTGCCCGCCAGAGGTAATAGAGGAGCTTGTTAGTCGCACATTTGCGCTGAACGAGGCGGGGTTGCTATCTCCGCGCAAAGAAACTAGTGAACTTGAACGCAAACAAGTTTTTAAGAGTGCATATATGACGCATGTATTCACTATGGCGAAGAAGATTGCCAGCAGTGAATCAACGGTGTTAATTACAGGCGAATCGGGCACAGGCAAAGAGGTGTTGGCACATTTTATACACGACAACAGCAAACGTAGCAAGGGTCCGTTTGTGCCTGTGAACTGCGCCGCTATACCAGAGAACCTGCTTGAAAGCGAACTATTTGGCTATGAAAAGGGGGCGTTCACCGATGCCCAGAAACTAAAAATAGGTAAATTTGAGGCGGCGAATGGTGGCACCCTGTTGTTAGATGAGCTTGGCGAGATACCATTACACTTGCAGCCCAAGTTGCTACGTGTGCTGCAAGAAAAGGAAGTAGAACGGCTTGGTAGCACTACTAAAGCGATAAAGATTGATACGCGGATTGTTGCTACCACTAATCGCGATATACAGCAGATGGTGCGGGAAGGGAAATTTAGGGAAGATTTATTTTACAGGCTGAATGTTTTCCCCGTAGAGCTCCCGCCGCTAAGGGAGCGGATGGATGATTTGCCTGATTTAGCAAATTTTTTCATAAATAAATATTCCACTCTTAACAAAAAGCCTATCAAGCCACTAGCTCAAGGCGTAATGGCGGAGCTGTTAAAACACGACTGGCCAGGCAATGTGCGCGAGCTAGAACATACAATAGAACGTGCTGTGGTGCTGGCGGAGGGGGGCGAGATAGACGCCCGCGCGCTATTTATGCATGGCATTACAATGAAAGTATATACCACTGCTCACAATGGGGGAGCGAAGTCTGTCAACTCATACGGAACGACTTCACATGTAGAGGATAAAACCATTGAGGATATGGAGCGTGAGCTGATACTGAACACGCTACAAAAGACGAACGACAACCGCACAAAAGCAGCTGAACTGCTAGGCATTACCGTGCGGACACTGCGCAATAAACTAAATGAATATAAGAAAAAGGGGCAGATATAGTAAGCAAACAGGAGCTGGCTACTGCGTCAGTGCCGTTACACTCACAAATGTATAGCCTAGCCGCTGAAGTTCAGGGACAGTCTCTTCTAGCACCTCTATCGTGTCTTTGCGGAGATGTCCTATTATGATAATCCCACCCTTGCTAGATGCTCGTGCAGCCTCGTAAAGTCGCTCACGTATATAGTTGTGGTCGTTGCTGTTGTCTAAGAACTTCTTGTTAATCCCGCATACAAAACCTGCCTGTTTGCAAACATTATATGCTACCGATTGCGCCGAAGTGTTGCTATCAACAAAACGAGATGTGAATGGTCGTATAGCCTCAATCACACCCCTCATAACATTATTATCAGACGTAGCGGCACTGCCCATGTGGTTGTTGACCCCGTCTATCACACCGCCAATGTTCTCTATATTGCGCTTTGCTGTTTCAACTATCATTATCTCAGGCATACTAACAAATACTGCCCCTTCGCCGGGGTCGGTTGCTGGGTAGCCTTTCGGCTCCATTGGAAAGTGCAGAAACACCGTCTTACCACGCGAGCGGGCAAGCTCCGCCGTCTGCTTGCTATACGCTAAAAAAGGTAGCACAGACATTGTTATTGGGATAGATTGCTTGGTAATCCTATCAGCTAGTGTCAGATTAGCACCTGCATCGTCTATAATCAATGCAATCTGACCAACACCCTTTGCAGGCGGTGTGGGGTTCACGTTACTAACGGACGGGGTTTGAACTGCTGGCGGTGTCTGTATATATGGGTTCTGACTGCGAGGAGTTTCATCCCCCTCAGGCTTAGGATTTAGTTCGTTAATTATTAGCTCAAAACGCTTGTCCGCATCAGTCGTAATGAGGTGCATCTTTGATGGTGAATAGAGCATAGGCAGTTTGTTGTGCTCAAACAGCTTAATGGCAGATGAACGCAAAGATTCCGTCAAATTATCAGGCACAGCTACATACATCATACTCACATTGTCGTTAGTAGCCCTATCCCACGTTTCAGTCATTGAAAACATATCGTTAGGAATATTATAATCAAAGAACAGCTGACGTATCTGGCTTTGCAAAGCACTGATTTTATCAACTTGCACCGTTTCAGCACCAGTTCTGTATTTCTTGACTAACACTATAGAGGCTACAGTTATGGCTGACAATACCACCACTGCGGCAAGTAGTATGGCAAGTAAAGGTGTAGGAGTGCCAGCTTTGGCTTTATTGCTGATAGCCTTTGTTTTCTTTGCTGGCATTTGCTGCGCCGCCCCCGTATATAGACATACCTTTTATTAGTTGTATCGCCGTTTGCAGTTGAATATCAGTCTCTGCCTCGCCTGTTTCCCCTGCCACATTAGCCTGCGCGCGCTCATCCTCTCCTACTAGGTGACCATCTAAATCGCGCTCTTTGCGGGTGTTAGGGTTGCTGACGTTATAAACTATCTGTCCTTTAGGCACAGATACATCAGGCATTATGCCCACCCCTTGAATGGAACGATTTTTAGGCGTGTAGTAGCGGGCAGTAGTTAGCTTAATCGCCCCGCCAGTTGATAGGTCAAACAGCGTCTGAACGCTGGCTTTCCCAAATGTAGTCGTGCCTACCACTATGGCGCGCTTATAGTCTTGCATGGCACCTGCGACAATCTCACTGGCTGATGCACTGCCCCCATCAACGAGTATCACAAGCGGATGTTCCGTATCTTTATGCGATAAATTTCTAGTCATTAGCGGTTGTTGCTCACCAGAACGGTTTTTAGTGATGACCGCCGTCCTGCCCGCTGGCACAAATAGGCTCACCACGTTGACAGCCTCTACTAACGAACCTCCCGGATTATTCCGCAAATCTAGCATAGTCCCTTGCGATTTCTGCTTTTCAAGGTCTTTTAATGCGCTAGCTATCTCAGCAGCACTATTTTCTTGGAAAGATGTAAGGCGCACATAGCCTATATTATCGGGCAACATTTTATATTTAACAGCTTTTATCTTTATAATATCGCGCATTATCTTCAAGATTAGTGGGTTAGCCTCCCCTTTGCGGACAAGCGTAAGGGTGACAGATGTTCTCGGTTTGCCACGCATAAGGCTGACAGCCTCATCAGTACTCATATTGGCGGTAGAAGAATCGTCTATCTTTATAATATAGTCGCCAGCCCTAATGCCTGCCCTATGTGCAGGAGTGTCCTCAATAGGAGCTATAACAGTCAGCGCACCTGACTGCATGCCGACTGTCATACCAAGTCCACCGAACTCCCCTTTCATATCAGTCATAAACGATTTATACTGGCTAGCCGTGAAATACGATGAGTGCGGGTCAAGCTCTTGCAACATACCTTTTATAGCACCCTGCATCACGACACTCTCGTCAACGTTCTCTACATAGTTGCTTTTGATAAGCCCCAAAACCTGAGCAAAGCTTTCTAAATCGTCAAACTTATCAGTCTGTTTAGCAGCACTGGCACTAACGCTGTTTGCGACTGGCGAAAACCCCAGCGCAAAGACAAACGCTATGATAATAATACATATTAGCCCTAAAAGTTTCTTCAACATAAATACCTGCCACCTATATATTAAAGCAAAATCAATCAGTTAGCAAGAGCCTTTTATCAACACCATAAGCTCATCTAATAAGCGCGCCTCTGGCAGTTTCTTCAGTATTTCGCCCTTAGCAAACAATAGCCCCTCACCGACACCGCCCGCAATACCAAAATCAGCCTCGCGCGCCTCACCCGGACCATTCACCACACAACCCATTACAGCCACTTTCAGCCTACGCGGGATTTTTGCACACATATCCTCAACCTTTTCAGCGAGCGTTATTATATCTATCTTAGTTCTAGCGCAAGTCGGGCACGATATGACCTCTACCCCGCTCTGACGCAAACCTGCTGCATTTAGTATAGCAAAACCTGCGCCAATTTCATCCACAGGGTCTGCCGTAAGCGATACCCGTATAGTATCGCCTATTCCCTTTAACAGCAATGCGCCAATGCCTACGGCTGACTTGATAATACCCATCCGCTTTGTGCCCGCCTCTGTTATGCCAATATGCAGTGGCACATCGCTTTTAGCTGAAAACAGCTCATTAGCGGCAACGCTCATCGCCACGTTTGATGCCTTTATTGACACTTTATAGTTGCGGAAATCAGCACTTTCTAGCAGTTCGCTGTATCTGCTTGCTGATTCTGCCAGTGCCTCTGCGCTAACACCGTATTTGTCTAACAAATCACGTTCTAATGAGCCACTATTTACACCTATGCGGATAGCGGCACCCAAGTCCTTTGCTGCTTTTACTACCGCTAGCGTCTTTTCTGTGCCTCCAATGTTGCCCGGGTTTATGCGCACGCACGCCGCACCCGCTTGTAGTGAACCTATAGCGAGTTTATGGTTGAAGTGAATATCGGCAACAACTGGCACACCAGCACCCTTGACTATTGCGGGCAGTGCAGCTAGTGCATCATCATCGGGCACTGACACCCGCACAATCTCACAGCCTGCTTCTACAAGATGTTTTATTTGTGCCAGTGTTGTAGCGATGTCGCTGGTGTCAGTGTTGGTCATAGACTGCACCCTAACGGGGTGCCCCCCGCCGAGCAATACCCCGCCGACATCTATAACACGCGTCTTCTTGCTAAGCTTTTCAGGCACTTGCTTTAAGCTCCGCTATTAAGTGTTCCACATCGGCGACTTTAGTGTCCCAAGAGGTAACAAAACGGGCACAATCGCTGTCAGCTGATATTTTTTCCACGTAAAAATAGAAAGTCTTTAATAGGTGTTCAGCTAGCTTTTCAGGCATATTCACAAACATCATGTTTCCGCTAGGCACACGTTCTACTGCTATACCGCTCACATCCTTTATACCTTCATACAACAACTGCATCATCTTGTTGGCGTGTGCGGCGTTAGCACGCCAAAGTTCCCCCTCAAACATCGCCAACACTTGCGCTGACAGATAGCGCATCTTAGAGGCTAACTGCGCCAGTTGTTTGCGGATATATGGGGCAACACCCGCAAGGCGCAAGTTCCTTATAATGAGTGTTTCCACTGCCATAAAACCATTTTTAGTGCCACCCAGCGAGAATATATCCGCACCAAAAGCCGCATCGCTGAGTGTTGAGCCTAGTGCCACCGTAGCATTAGCAAGGCGCGCCCCGTCAATATACAAAAATAAGTGGTGCTCATCACAAAAGTCTCGCAAAGCTTTTAATTCATCTAAACTATACGCCTCGCCACGCTCCGTCAGCTGTGCTATGGCAACTATTTTTGGCTGAGACTTATGTATATTACCTTTCAGCTGCATAAATGGGAGCAGGTCGTTTGGTGTAAGCTTTCTAGGCTCTTCTGTTACAATAGCTATATCACAACCGGTCGCCCGCGCTGGCGCGCCACATTCATCGCTTATCAGGTGCGACCCCGCAGGCACTAATACCATACTATACTTATCAGCCATTATATCTAGTGCAATAGTGTTCGCCCCAGTGCCGTTAAATACAGATAGTGCTAACGCCCCAGTGCCAAACTCTAACTTGCAGCGTTTAATCGCCTCTTCGGTGTAAATATCGTTACCGTAGGACGACACTGCGCCACTATTAACAGTTGATAGTCGCTCTAAAACTACTGGATGAACGGCGGACGAGTTATCGCTCGCAAAATTTATTAAAGTATTGTCCATTATATATCCTCCATCGCTTGTTTAGTTTTGGCTATTTGTGCCTCTAAATCAGCAGCCTTGTTTCTATCCCGCTCTATTACATCGGCTTGTGCCTTAGCAAGATAGCGTTCGTTCTTTAGCTTGCCGCTGTATAGCGCATAGTCTTTCTCCAACGCTTTCAACTCTTTAGCAAGCCGTGCCAGCTCAGCATCTCTATCAACCAACGTAGAGAGCGGAATATAGAGCGTATATAGTCTGCTCACTTGGCTAGCCGATTTATCGGGCGCAGTGCTCACAAATTGCAATTCACTGACACGAGCTAACTTTTTTATCAACGCAAGTTTCTCTGTAAATAACGACTTGCATCCGCTGTTATCAGTATTGATAAATACTTGCACGTTCAGACCGGGATTTACATTATACTCCCCACGAATATTGCGGATAAGCCCTATAAGCTCTATTATAGCATCAATATTGCCTGTCTCAACCTCAAAACAATGCTCCGCAACGGGGAAACTAGTGTTCATAATGCTATCATCGGTTCCACCCATTAGCGTCTGCCATATATGTTCTGTGATAAATGGCATATAGGGGTGCATGGCTATCAGTGCCTTTTCCAGCACATAGCCCGCCGTAGCAAGTGCTGCATCTTTGGCGTCATTATTAAATAGCCGTTCTTTTATAAGCTCCACATACCAATCGCAAAAGTTCATCCAGAAAAAATCATAGAGGTAAGCCGCACCCTCGTTGAAGTTGTATGTAGTAATGGATTTCCCAACATTGTCCGCCATAGCAGACAGCTTGGTGAGTATCCATTTATCTTCATCACGCAACGCTTTTACATCTATAGCGGGCACGGAATCACCCATATTCATAAACAGAAATCTGCTAGCATTCCATATCTTATTAACAAAGTTTCTATAACCCTCTATGCGTTCCTCGCTCATACGAATATCGCGTCCCTGTGCTGCAAAGGCTGCTAACGAAAAGCGGAAAGCGTCTGCGCCGTATTTTTCAACCATAACGAGCGGGTCTATCACATTACCTTTCATCTTGCTCATCTTCTGCCCATGCATATCGCGCACTAGTGCGTGAATATACACGTCTCTGAAAGGCACTTTACCCATAAAATGCGTTCCCATCATCATCATACGCACCACCCAGAAAAATAGTATATCAAAGGCGGTAACTAGCACTGAAGTCGGGTAGAATTTTTCAAGTAACTTAGTCTTTTCAGGAAAACCCATTGTAGAAAATGGCCACAACGCTGATGAAAACCATGTATCAAGCACATCAGTTTCCTGTATTAGCTCATTGGAATGACACTTTTCACACTCAGTCACGTCCGTCTCCGACACGCTGATATGTCCGCACTTTTTGCAATGCCATGCAGGTATCCTATGCCCCCACCACAGTTGGCGCGAAATACACCAATCGCGGATATTATTCAGCCATTCAAAGTAGTTAGTCTCCCATACCTTAGGCGTTACCTTCGTTTCGCCTCTTTTCACAGCATTCATCGCCTCTCCAGCAAGCGGAGCAACCTTTACAAACCATTGCAACGATATGCGTGGCTCTACAACAGTGCCACAACGTTGGCAGTGCCCTACGCTGTGGGTTATAGGTTCAGTTTTGCCAGCTAAACCAAGTTCCTTAAACCTTTCTGCGACTTTCACGCGAGCTTCTGCCCTATCAAGCCCAGCGAATTCGCTGATGAGCATTATCCCCTGCTCATCTAAACAGCTAATCTCCTCTAAATGATGACGCTTACCTATCTCAAAATCGCCCAGAGCGTGCGCAGGGGTCACCTTTAAGCAACCCGTGCCGAACTCCATATCAACATATTCATCGCCGATTATCGGTATCTGCCGAGTAGTAAGTGGCAGATTGAGCTTTTTGCCTATCAGGTGCTTAAACCTGTCATCATTAGGGTTCACCGCTACTGCAGTATCAGCAGGACAAGTTTCAGGGCGGGTCGTAGCAAACTCTATCGCTCCCGTGCCGTCTGTCAGCGGATATTGCAGGTAGTATAGATATCCCTGCTCGTCTGCAAACTCTACCTCTAAATCGCTCAAAGCAGTCTGACAGCGCGGACACCAGTTCACCATATAGTTGGCACGGTATATAAGCCCCTCTTTATATAGCGATACAAATACCTTGCGGACAGCCCTTGATAGTTCGGATGTCATAGTAAAACACTCTCTATCCCAGTCGCAGGCAACCCCCATCTTCTCCATCTGCTTATATATATTGTTGCCAGATTCCTCTTTCCACGCCCAAACGCGTTTGACAAACTCTTCCCGTCCGATGTCCTTGCGCGATATACCATCAGCTGCAAGTTTGCGCTCAACAACATTTTGCGTAGCAATGCCAGCGTGGTCGGTGCCCGGTATCCACAACGTCTCAAAACCTTTCAGCTTGTGGTAGCGCACCAGTATATCCTGCATAGTGTGGTTGAGAGCATGCCCTATGTGTAGCGAGCCTGTTACATTCGGTGGAGGGATAACTAGTGAATATACAGGCTTTGCAGTGTTCTCATCCGCATGAAACAGTTTTTTATCAAGCCACGTTTTATAGATGTTATCTTCGTATTCCTTTGGGTTGACCCTAGTAGCAAGCTCCCTTGTGCTCATAGATACCCCCTCCGATGTTTGGTGGTATTTTCAATGCCGATGGTTGCAATGCGTTGTCTTATGCTGCTAATGTATGTGAGACATTGCTCTTTTGTAGCTTCATCACAGTCGCCTTCCAGCGTAGAAATAGTGCTGTCTATCTCTTTAAGATAAAGCTCTATATCTTCAAGATTATCCCGCAGTTGTTCTAATTGTGCCCGTTTCTTATCCGTAACGAACAGTTTCTTTTCTGATTGATTTTCCGTATTATTGTTGTTGCTACCTGACCCGTTAGCCATAGACTTAACTCCTTAATTTAGCTATCAGCTGACTATGCTAGCACAAATTGCTGGGGGTGTATATAAAAAAGACAAATTCAAGTTTCCAACGCTAGTGATTAGTCGCTGCAACGCATGCCAGCTCTGCTAGCCACGACACAAAACCTGTGCACTTGCTGTAAAAAGCCTCGCAGTAGTCTAACAACTCCCTAGTGTGGACTATATCGGACAGAAAATAGTCGTTCATACCAACATAAAAGTTTTTATGCTTAGCGTAATCGGCAAGTTTATGCTCTGGGTCAAAGCCTTTTGGAGCTTTCTTCAGCTTGTTGTCCTCATTTAGTTTCAGCCCCTCTTTGCCTAGCGCACGCATAAGCTTTTCAAACTCTGCCCCGCGTCTCTTGTCCGCAAGAGCCAATCTGTATTCGCTTAACATCTCTGGAGTGGGCATCCACGCACCCGCTGCTAGGAACAAGCCTTGTGGTTCTATCTGGAAATAAAAGCCGGGGTTTAGATGTCTATCGGCATAAGGACCCTTCCAGAATACAATGCCAATATGTGTTTTATAGGGCGCACCGCCTTTAGAAAAGCGAGTGTCTCTATTGAGCCTAAATATAGACCTATCAACCCGTGCCTCATAGCTAAGCCCTTTTATATGCCTGACGAGAACAGCACCCATAGCATTAGTAAAGGCAAAGGCGGGTTGTAAGAAATATTTCTCATACCTGCCCTTGTTTTCGTGCCACCACTCACGCGTGTTGTTGTCCGCCAAATCTGCCAAATATTGCAACGTCTCCTGCGGAAAACCAACGAATTCATTGTTATTAGATTTTTTAAGCATACTACCTATTATCATACCTATATTAAAATAGGTTCAAGCCTAGTTTAGAGAAAATTTCTAGGCTCTCTTTACGAGGTATTTTATAACACATTATAAATACCAAGTCAAATGGTTTTTTGGTTCAATACGGATGAAATAGTATCAGAACGCATATACAAATGACGTATACGCATATATAGCGTCTTTATCTCTAATCTCTTTTGTCTTGCGTATTGCTGATGCATAGGTTATTGACGACTCAAGATACCCGTATTTGAATCCTAGTTTCCCACCCGCACCTGATAGATTGCTTGCGAATGTGTGTTTGTCATTAGAAACAACATGCCCATAATCAAAGAATATAGATATAGTGAACGGTTTCAAGAAACCCTTACTAGACACATCTTCTAGTTTCAGCTCATAGTTTATTTGCGTATATCCGCCAGAGTCGCCTTGTGCTCCGTCTTTCTTAAACCCTCTGACAGAGTATTCGCCCCCTATAAAGACAGATTCAGAACTATACAGCTCATCATTACTGAGCTGTCCATCAACACTTAAAATAACAATTCCTATTGGTAGCCTATGCGCAAAATATCCATACAGCTTATACGCATCATACTGTGCTCGCTGGCTATATGGGGAGTCTCTATCATCAAGTGCGCCTAACCACCGCACTCCCCTAACATAACTTGGTTTTACGTATAACGTCCCGCCGTCCATATAGAACACTATCGGTGCATTTGCCTCTATAGTCGTGATTGTCCTGCTAGTCGCATTGTTCTTTGTACGAGTGTCAAGTATCTCTAAATAGCTCTCACTCTTTTTATACGTTAATGTAAGCCCTAATGACACCTTGTGTTTCTGTCCCCTTAGCACACTTCTGCTAGCCGCAAAACTATCATTAAAGTTCCTGCCCTCTGATTTCGCGAGCGTTTGACTGATTGATAGCGGAAACGAATTCAAACTATCAGAATATGCAAAGTTATTACTAAATAGCCAATATCCCAGCGGAACTGATAAACCAGTTGCAATAGCATTAGCGTCCTTATACAAATAACTCTCATTCATAGGTTTTATATAGCTAAAGTTCCACTGGTCGTTTATGCCTAATATATTATCCTGTGTGTATTTTAAGCCTGTGCGCCACAAGCCCGTATATTCTGACCCCGCATTATCAAAAAAATGCTCTATCCTTGACGCCCCTATCTTATCGTTACTAATCATCACCACGCTTGCATTATCTTCCCCCTCTGCAGGTTTTATATCAAGCTTTGCCCCATTTGACATTAACCTATTGAGCTGGTCTAACCCCTGCTCTATATCCCTAAGATTTAACGGTTTGCCCTTCATAAACGGAAACGCTGTGAATGCTTTGCCAGCAGTTAACCCCTCTATCTCCGAAACACTCCCCTCTACGATGTTGACTGTAAGTATCCCCTCTTTAAGGCTGGGTTGCGGGGTTGTCATAAACGCCCGTGACGTTACATAGCCCGCACTCATATACACATCCGTTATCTCTTTTAACAATGCATTTATATCGCCTATAGTAAGACACCTATTTATATACTTACCCGTTATTACCTTTATCTGTTTATCAAACTTATTGTCTATAATATTGCCAACATAGCGCACTTCATTAACCTGCACACATTCCCCGCTGTCCTCTGGGATTATCCCCTCATCAGGCTTTATAGGTGAGCTAGCAGGTTTCTTTAACGCATCCTTTAACTCTCTATTCCTAAGACTCTCATATATCTGCCTCTGCTGGTCGCGCTGTATCTGCTCCTGCTCCTTGCGGATACGTTCTTGCTCCGCTGGGTCTGGCATCTGCGAATACACAGGCACAACCGCTAACAAACTAAACATAAAAATTGCTACGATTATTACTAATAATGAAGCGCGCATTATACAGACACCACTAAAACGAAATCCCAAAATCGCCACCCAACGACACACCGCCAATGCTTATCCGCTCCCCTGCAAAATCAGCCGTCTTTGTCCTAACATGCCCATATACATACCTAGCTAAAATACCCGCTGTGAAATTCTTCACATAAAAACGTGCACCCAACTCACACACTGGAGCAAGCGCATACACCGTCTCTTCCTGTTTCTTATACTCGGCAAGCACAACCCCCTCAAAATTCTGCTCCACAGAAAACAACACCACCCCTAGCCCCGCCCCCGCATAAATATCAAGAAAGCTAAACACCGGTAGCCTGCCCAGCACCATAGCTGACAAAAACACTTCGCTCACATCTGCCCTGTATATATTCCAGCCGTTATTCCACGTCCTGCCACCATCATACTTGGCACTGCTAACACTGCCACCTGCACCTACATGCCTATTAAAATATCGCTTATAGCTAAACCCGAAAAAATCCCTATCGCTTAAATCTGCCCCGTTCATAGTAATCCCACTCATCCGCTCAACATCAGCAGTCAAACTCCAATGCCTATTATGTGGCAAACTAGAGTTTTCATAAAAATCAGCATAGACGGGGAACACAAACAACAACGAAAACACAAAGAACATCACAACTGCTAAAACCCTCATAACATCACTGCCTCACGGATTCTTTACATCAAATGGTTTATTGCCATTAACAACCAGCTTTATATTCATACTATTAAAACCATCCTTACGAAATAACCCCGCTAACGGCACCGCCCTCTCACTCTCCGTCCATATACGCAACCTCTTCGGCTCGTTCAAAAACTCTATCAGCTGTTTCGCTAACCCCAAATTATCCGCAAACGCATATAACGTCTTCTCCTCCGAAAATAACTCTACTAAACTCGTTTTCACATTCGGATTCGTCTTAAAAATATCCCTCATAAATGTCCCGTCCCTATACTCAAATACCAACTTCTTCAATGATACCTTACTCATTAAATCACTTGACGGACTATCCGACAACAACGCAGTCGCATCCGCCCCCTCAATAACTACCTCTAACTCTGCCTTGAATAAATCGCCCCCTATGACTAGCTCAGTATATGCAGTTGTATCTGTATATCTATTCACGCTCTTTATCTTTGATATGCTATAGTCAGTCGCATTACCCCCAGCAACTACCCTTACACTCAAATCTGCTCCCTTTATCTTGGTCTTAGTCCTCTTCGGCTCTACAAAGTCCATAGGTCCAACAAAACTGCCCCTCTTCACCCTAAACTCTGTATGATTCACACCCGTAGGAACTACCGCTACATCTTTAACTGATACCTCATCTACACCCGCAATAACCCGCTTATAATCCCCTCGCACAAATGCAACTTGACTAAATACAACATCATCCACAGAAAAACTGCCAACAGATACACTCTGCTTGTCATCCTTATACCTAACACCACTAGCAGATACATCTGCCACTACATTGCCATTACCCAGTTTCTTATAACCACCTACAGCCA
>BNUJ01000015.1 GCA_025997275.1 Deferribacterales bacterium | reverse complement strand
GTTAAAAAAGCAGTATATTACGCTATATAAGAAAAAGGGGGCTTTTGCCCCCTTTTTAAGTCTTTGACTTATCCCGCACTACTTTATATCCTATCAGTATGAAACGGCGAACGCTCAATGCTAGCAAAATTCATATTATCCGATAAATCGGAATTTCAATTTTAACTTGAAAATTAACTAAGCAAGTGTAGAATATCAGTTATGTCTAGCGAAATATTTATGCGGAAAGCTTGCGAACTAGCTAAAATTGGGCGTGGGCGCACTGGTGGCAACCCGTGTGTGGGCGCAGTTATAGTGAATGATGGTGTCATAGTGGGCGAGGGGGCACATCTGCAGTTCGGCTGTGCGCATGCAGAGGTGAATGCATTAAATGTCGCTGGGGCTAGAGCAAATGGGGCTGTTCTATATGTAACGCTAGAGCCGTGCAGCACCTATGGCAAGACGCCCCCATGCACCGATGCTATTATAAAGGCTGGTATTAAGCGGGTATATATTGGGGCACTTGACCCTAATCCAAAGCATACGGGGAAAGCTATCGCCGTATTAGAAGCCGCTTGTGTGTCTGTTCAGACAGGCGTTTTAGAGCAAGAATGCACGGAGCTTATCAGGGATTTCACTAAGTTAATCACTACTGGGCTTCCTTATGTAGTGGCAAAGGCTGCCCAGAGCATAGACGGGCTACTGGCGACAGCTAGCGGCGATTCTAAATGGATTAGCAGTGAAGTTTCCCGCAGACGTGTTCATCAGTTGCGTGCTGAGGCTGATGCTGTTTTGGTAGGCGTAGGCACAGCACTAGCAGACGACCCGCTTCTAACTGCACGACTGGTTGAGGCGGACAGACAGCCTGTGCGAGTAGTGTTTGATTCCTCCTGCCGACTACCGCTCACTTCAAAACTGGTAGCGAGTGCCCGCGATAAAGTAGCTCCTTTAATCGTTGTGGTTAGCGAATGTGCGCCAAGTGAGCGTGTGAGGGCACTTAGAGATAACGGCGTGCAAATTATCACCAGTGGCACTACTCAGGTGGATGTGGAGTTAGCGTTAAGAGAGCTAGGCAAAATTGGCATTAAAAATATCATATTAGAGGGGGGCAGGACGCTCTTTAATGAATTTATATCAAAAGGGTTCGTTGATAGAATGCTTATATTTATAGCACCAATCTATATAGGAGATGCGAAATATATAAAGGACAGCAGAGAGTTTGTTTTCGGCGGTGCAACTTTGGATGCGACTGGGGGGGCGGGCGACATTGTTCTTGACATATTGCCTGCCCAGCGTTAGTCTAGGCTATGTATCAGACTACGCTTGCTGAAAACTTTGCCTTTTCTGGGGTTGGACTTCATAATGGCAAGGACGTGCGAGTGCACGTGTTGCCAGCTGTTGCAGACACTGGGGTGCAGTTCCGCAGGGTGGATGTCCAGAACTGTCCTTATGTCCGCATCACTCCATTCAATGTAAGCTCTACGCAACTTGCGACTACCGTCCAATGTGCCGACTTCCCTATCAGCACTATAGAGCACGTGATGTCTGCCCTGTATGGACTAGGTGTTGACAATGCGTATATAGATGTTGAGGGGGCTGAAATCCCCATACTGGACGGTAGCGCGCTACCTGTGGTGGAATATATCCGCAAGGTGGGCGTTATTGCTATGGAGAGCAAGCGAAAGTATATGATTTTGCTTGAACCGCTGGAGCTGGAACACGAGAGCAAATTTATTTCTAGCGTTCCGACAAACGAGTTAAAAATCACCTTTGATATAGACTATCCACACAGTGCTATCGGCAAGCAGTCGCGCACGTTTGTATTGACGCCAGATAGCTATGCAGACAGCGTAGCTAATGCCCGCACGTTTGGCTTTGCCAGCGAGATAGAGGTGCTCAGGCGTATGGGGTTGACGCGTGGCGGTTCGTTGGACAATGCCATAGTGGTGGATGATAAAGCGGGGATACTGAACTTAGAGGGGTTGCGTTCGCAAGATGAGTTTGTCAGCCATAAGATTCTTGATTTGATTGGCGACCTTTCGCTAATCGGACACCGCATAGTAGGACACATATCAGCTGTGCGCTCAGGGCATCAGGTTAATAATATGTTTGCGCGCAAGCTAGTAGAATCGTCTTCTTATTACAAGATAACAGAACTAGACGGCGTAACTTATGGCGGTTATAAGGGGTATGGCTACATAAAGTAAGAGGCTTGACATTTTTTATAAAAAGACTATTATAGTCCACTAAAAGGATATAATATATGAACGATATTTTGCGCATTGGGTTAGACGTAGGTTCTACTACCGTGAAGGTTGCCGTTATTAACGATAATGGCGATATGCTGTATTCAAACTACCGCAGGCATTTTTCTGATGTCCGCAAGACTATGATGGATACTATTGAAGAGGTCTGTCGCAATTATTCTGGTGCTGTTTTCACTATATCAGTTGCTGGTTCTGGCGGCATATCAGTGGCTACGTGGCTGGGCATACCTTTTGTGCAGGAGGTTATCGCCGCCACCGCCGCAATAAAGCGGTTCATACCGCAGACCGATGTAGCTATTGAGCTTGGTGGCGAAGATGCGAAGATTACGTTCTTTGATGCAGGCGTTGACCAGCGAATGAACGAAACCTGTGCGGGTGGCACGGGTGCATTTATAGACCAGATGGCATCTGTGCTACAGACAGATTCTGCGGGGCTTGATGGGTTGGCACAAAATTACACCACTCTATACCCGATAGCTGCACGTTGTGGTGTGTTCGCCAAGACGGATGTTATGCCTCTGTTGAACGAGGGTGCACCTAAAGAAGATATAGCGGCATCAATATTTCAAGCTGTTGTTGACCAGACCGTCGGCGGGCTAGCCTGTGGACGTAGCATACGTGGCAATGTGGCGTTTCTGGGCGGACCGCTCCACTTTCTGCCGCAATTGCGCAGACGATTTATTGAAACGTTAAAGCTCACAGGTGAGCATATAGTATTCCCTGAGAATGCCCATTTTTTTGTGGCTATGGGTGCGGCATTGCTGTCAAAGGACTATGAATCAACTGGTGCTAAATCGCTCCTAATGAAGATAGATGAACTGAAAAACAGTCCTTATGAGCCTGAGATTTCTCCGCTAGAGCCGCTATTTGAATCAGAGGAGGAGTTAAATACCTTTGTGGCTCGGCATGATACCTATGCAAGCAATGTGGAATGTGCTGACATTAAAGACGCTAGCGGTGATTTGTTTCTAGGACTAGATGCTGGCTCTACCACCACAAAGGCAATATTGTTAGATGAGGCTGGGCGCATAGTATATACATGGTATGACTCTAACAGGGGCACTCCACTACTCAGCGTGATAGATGTGTTGAAAGACCTATATAGCAAACTGCCATACACAGCGCGTATTCGCAACTCTGCAGTGACGGGCTACGGCGAACAATTGTTACAGGCGGCACTTGGCATAGACATAGGCGAGGTTGAGACACTTGTTCACTGCCATGCGGCTGCGCATTTCGTGCCGAATGTATCGTTTATACTAGATATCGGCGGGCAGGATATGAAGTGTTTGTATGTGAAAGACGGCGTTATAAATAAGATTGTGTTGAATGAGGCTTGTTCGTCTGGTTGTGGTTCATTTGTGGAGACATTTGCAGGCTCGCTTGGGATGAATATTAGAGACTTTGCAAAAGAGGCGTTGCTAGCGAAACACCCTGTTGATTTAGGTTCGCGTTGCACGGTGTTTATGAACTCAAAGGTAAAACAGGCGCAGAAGGAAGGTGCTAGCGTAGCGGATATATCTGCTGGGCTATCGTATTCCGTTATAAAAAATGCACTTTACAAGGTGATAAAGGTGGCTCAGCCAGAGGAATTGGGCAAACATATAGTGGTGCAGGGTGGCACGTTCTTTAACAATGCCATACTCAGGGCTATAGAGAAGTTAGTTGGTGTTAATGTCCTGCGTCCGAAAATTGCAGGGCTGATGGGTGCATTCGGTGCGGCGTTAATAGCTAAAGAGCGTGTAGATAGTGAGAAAGAGTCTAATATTATATCTGCTGAAAAGCTAGCTGTGTTCACCGTATCTAGTAATAGCTACCGTTGTCAACTATGCTCTAACCATTGTTTGATAACGGTTAACACCTTCCCCGGTGGCAAGAAATTCATATCGGGCAACCGTTGTGAGCGCGGGGCAGGGGTGCATAAGAAACAAGAGGTTTTGCCAAACTTATTTAACTTCAAATATGCGCGACTGTTTGAACACTATGTGCCATTGCCTAAAGACAAAGCTACCCGCGGGGAGATTGGCATGCCGCGTGTGCTGAATATGTATGAGAACTACCCGTTTTGGTTCACATTATTTACAAAGCTGGGCTACCATGTGACACTATCGCCTAAATCGTCCCGCGAGCTGTTTAATTCAGGGCTTGAGACGATACCCTCACAAACGGTTTGTTTCCCTGCAAAGCTGGTGCATGGACATATTGCAAGTCTGATAGCACAAGGTGTCAAGCGGATATTCTACCCCGCTGTTCCTTATGAGGTAGAGGAATTTATAGATGCAGACAACCATTTTAACTGTCCTGTTGTGGCGAACTACCCAGAGGTGATACGGCTGAATGTTGACGATATAAAGCTGAATGACATTGACTTTGTAGAACCTTATCTGCCGATAGACCATCTATCAAAGCTCGCTGACAAACTGTATGATGCGCTGTCCCAGTATGGAGTTGCTCGCCATGAGATACGAAATGCTGTGAAAGATGCTGCTAAGGAGCAAGCGGCATTTAGGTCTGATATTCGCAATGCAGGGGAGAACGCACTGCAACAGATACGTGAAACAGGTGGCTATGGCATAGTGCTGGCGGGGCGTCCGTATCATCTTGATAATGAGATAAACCATGGCATACCAGACCTGATAGCTAGTCATGACGTAGCGGTGTTGACTGAAGATTCTGTCTCGCACTTAGGCAAATTGCTCTACAAACTAGATGCTGTTGACCAGTGGGTGTATCACTCTAGGCTATACAGGGCGGCTAACTTTGTGGCTGATACCGACAACCTAGAACTTGTGCAGCTCAACTCGTTCGGTTGCGGGTTAGATGCTGTAACAGCAGAGCAGGTAGAGGAAATCCTTGCCACAGCGGGCAAAGCACACACGCTGATAAAGATAGATGAAGGCTCCAACCTTGGGGCGGCGAGAATCCGTGTCCGCTCGTTGCTTGCTACTATGAGAGAGCGTGGTGGAAAGGCTCAACCTAAACGATATATACCGAAACGCGCACCAACGTTTAGTGCTGATATGAAAGACACACACACGATACTGTGTCCGCAGCTGTCGCCTATACATTTCCACATGATGCAGGACTGCCTTGCCCCTTATGGCTACAAGCTAGAGTTATTGCCAGTTGCTAGCAAGGCGGACGTTGAAGAGGGGCTAAGGTATGTGAACAATGACGCTTGCTATCCAGCCATTACAGTTGTGGGGCAGCTTATACATGCGCTTAAATCAGGCAACTACGACACAGAGCGAACTGCGCTTATTATATCGCAGACGGGTGGTGGTTGTAGAGCTACTAACTATGTGCGCTTTTTACGCAATGCGGCGACTAAAGCGGGGTTCCCAAATGTGCCTGTTATTCCGTTTAATATGGGAAGTATGGAAAGCGGCTCAGGATTCACCATTACCACAGGGATGACTATACGGATGATGCATGCAATCCTATATGGCGATATGCTCCTGCGCATTACTAACAGAACGCGCCCTTATGAGACAAAAAAGGGGTATGTAGATAACTTGGCTATGGAGTGGATTAAAAAGCTAAAACCTGCGGTGCAACGCGCAAATCGTAAAGAATTTGTTCAGAATATTAACGGCATGGTTGAGGAGTTTGACAAGATTCCGCAAATGGATATAATCAAGCCGAAGGTCGGTGTTGTAGGCGAAATATTGGTAAAGTTTCACCCCGATGCGAACAATCACTTAGTATCGGTGATAGAGGCTGAAGGGGGTGAGGCTGTAGTGCCAGACTTTATGGATTTCGTGCTTTATTGTTCGCTTGACAACGTTCACCAACATCAGTTGCTATCAGGCGGGCTTGGCAAGCGCGTGTCCAGTGAGGTGCAAATCGCATTTATAGAATGGTATCGCGATGTAATGAGACGTGCATTAGTCAAGAGCAAGCGGTTCGGCACGTTCTACACAGCGAAACATCTAGCGGAACTGGTGGATGGGCTGGTATCGCGTGGCAATCAAACGGGTGAGGGGTGGTTGTTGACCGCTGAGATGATAGAGTTAATCAAAGGCGGTGCGCCCAACATTGTGTTAGTGCAACCCTTTGCTTGCCTGCCGAACCACATCACGGGCAAGGGCGTAATGAAAGAACTGCGCCGCCGTTACGATGATGCCAACATTGTGGCTGTGGATTACGACCCTGGAGCAAGTGAGGTCAACCAGTTGAATAGGATTAAACTGATGATGTCTGTAGCACTCCAAAATATGGATAAACATAGACAAGAAGCGATAAATGCCTGATAAAGTAGTTATGAGCGGACTGCTGGACGTGCTCGTCTGTCCAAATTGCAGGGGAATTTTAGAGCTGACGAGCTACGAAAAAAATGCTAGCGAAGATGTTCTTGTTTGTGGTAAATGTAGATTAGTATATCCCGTGAGGGATGGTATCCCAATGCTCTTAATGGAGGAGGCAGTCCCGTATGAAAATCATACCAAAAGAGGTTGAGCCACCTAGTCAGCGGATGTTCGTATTCCTAGCATTGACGATGCTTGCCAGCTATCTGAGTTTTCAAGGCTGGCAGATGTTGATAACAAACTTTGCCGTAGAGGATGTGCATTTCAACGGGTTGCAAATGGGTATCACGCAATCTGTGCGGGAAATTCCCGGTCTGCTATGTTTTTTTGCGGTGATAATGCTTGCGTTTGTTAGAGAATATCGGCTTGCTAATATATTCATCTTTTGTTTGGGAATAGGGGTCTTTTTCACAGGTTTCTTCCCGTATTTTCACGGCATTTTAATCACTGCTTTTATTATGTCGTGCGGGTTTCACTTTTACGATACGTTGAGTCAGTCTATGGTGTTGCAATATTTCGGGCAGAAGTCCGCTCCGCTCGTGCTAGGCTCGCTCAGGGGGCTAGCCGCAACGTCCAGCATATCGGTAGCGGTGCTAGTGCTAATTTTATTGACGATATTTCCAGAGTATATGAACTATAAACGGCTTTTAATGATAATAGGTAGTGGCACTATTATAATCGGGCTTGTATGCCTGTTTTTGAGACCTGCCCGCACGGATTTGCCCATCCAGACGCGCAAGATACGGTTTAAGCGTGAGTATTGGCTATATTACCTGCTGACTGGGTTAGCTGGTGGCAGACGGCAGATATATTTTTCATTCGCTACGTATCTATTGGTCAGCAGGTTTCATTTCAGTGCGGTGCAGATTGTGGCGTTGTTTCTGCTGAATAATATCATCAACTTTGTAATGAACCCGCTAATCGGCAGGCTAGTTGGAATGTTTGGCGAGCGCAAGATTATGACATTTGAATATTCATCTGCGATTATTATATTCAGTCTATATGCGTTTAATACTATACCGGCTGTTGCGGCGGCGGCGTATGTGCTAGACCAATTTTGTATGAATATGCAGATAGCTGAGCGCACGTTTTTTCAGAAGATTGCCTATCCAGAGGATATTGCAACTGGCACGGCAATGGGGTTTGGGATTATGCACATTGCGGCGGTGTCAATACCGATAATTGGCGGAATGCTCTGGCTTGTGAACTATAAGATAGCGTTCTTTGCGGGTTTAGCGATAGCTGCAACGAACCTGACCTTTGCACAACTGATAGATAGAGAAAAGGCAAAAGCGCAGGTGCGTCTAGCCGCGCGGCAGGAGGTTGCTGTTGCTTAACAGGGTGCTTTTAGAGCGCATAGTAGCGATAGTCGTTGCTGGTGTGGCATTTTTTCTGCTATACACTTACAATGTGAATTCGCTCTGGACATTGGTATTGTTCTGCCTGTCGTTACCGGGGCTGGTGGCAATCATATATGGAGCGTGGTGCATGGTGAGGAGGTTTTAATGTCTGCTATGCTCTATCCCAGTGGCATATAGGTATGAGGTTATTGCAATATTTTACAAGAGTTTCAGCATCACCAGCAAACGAGTGAGTTTCTCCTACTAGGCAGGCAACTCTGCGCAAATACTCTTGCTTGGTGTTATGTAGAATTTCATATTCAGCCCCTTCGCAGTCAATCTTTAACAGGGCGCATTTCTGAATATTGTTTTCCTCAAAGATTTTGTCTAGCGAAACAGACGATACGTTTTCGCCCGAGTTCTCGTTTGAGGGGATAACGGCAGCACCATTGGATAAGGTCATACTAGCGGTGCCAGAGCTTGGCAGGGTGTAAATATGCACGTTTCTTCCGTCCTTTGTGACGGCTAAATTGAATGCACTAATCACGCCGTCGGGGATGTTGTTTGCTCTGATATTTTTAATCAGATTGCTGTAGTTTTGCTTAACGGGTTCATAAGCATAAATCTTAATGTTTGGGTATTTTTTAGCAAGATAAATTGAAACAGCACCAATATTTGCACCTATATCTATAATGCAATCTCCATCCTTAAAATTCATATTTAACACGTTGTGTGCAGCTCCATGTGAGTTCATCTCACGAGTGGCTATGTATGCTGTTCCAGACGAAAGCATATCGTAAAGTTTAAGCTTAATACCACCAATTTCAACTTCACAGAGTTGGTCTTTTTCGGCGCATAGCGTCATCAACCATAGCTTTATATCAGACATTTCCTTTGCCTGTTTCTCTGCCAGCCTGTAAGTTGGACTCAATCGGTATATTAAGTGACGCAGTTTTTTGAGTGGAGTTGTAGTCGTTTCTTTGACTTTGTAGGGGCAGTCCCTGCCAGCGCATAACTTCATCAACCACGTCTTTATTTCTGAGAGTTCCCCTGTCTGCTTCTCAACCATCTTGTATATTGGATTTAGCCTGTAGATTGCGCGGCACAGCTTATTTATCATAACTGTGCCTCAGATATGGCATTATTTTTGCTGTGTGTGTGTGTGTGTGTTCCAACCTTCATAACTACCTCCAAATAAGCGAACGTAATAGTGTAAAAAGTTGTTTAAGATTTGTCAATTAAATTTTGCGTAAAATAATCCTCGCAGCCAGTTGCTCTTTTCATTACGTGTGATATAATAGCAAAATGTTATAGAGCTAACACCACCGACTGGGACAGGTGGAAAATTGAATACGCCGATAGTGTGTGCTTAATGTCAATTAGCCACTATTTTGTCAATAAGATAATAATTGGATAAAAGCTAGAAGTTATGCAGTTAAACATAGAACGAACTGATATTGAAAACTCGTCCATTCCGCTTGGCACTGGCTGGCTGCTTGGGCGGTGCATGGAAGGGCGTGGCAGACAAGAGCTATACACTAATCAACTGCCTGAAGTCTTAAATGCTTTATTAGAGCAGGCAATCGTGCAGAGCGTGGAGTCATCAAACAGGATAGAGGGAATATCTACGTCCCCAGCACGGCTAGTGTCGCTATTGAACGGCGATATTAAACCTATTGAACGTCCCGATTTAGAACTGCTAGGCTATAAGAAAGCACTAAACTTCATATATACGTCTGATGATATAGTCTTAAATACTAATTTTATCTTAACTTTACATTCTATGTGCTGTGCTAACAGCGGGCATGCGGGCAGTTTCAAGACCACCAACAATGACATTATAGAGATTTTACCTGACGGTAGCAGACATGTTCGGTTCACCCCTGCATCCTCTAGCGACACGCCAGCACTAACAAGCCGACTTGTCAGCGCATACCAAGAGTCAAAACTGCCACCGTTATTGAAAGTGGCTACATTTATATTTGACTTCCTATGCGTTCACCCATTTTTAGACGGTAATGGACGTGTGTCGCGACTGCTGACCACTGCACTTCTATTAAAAGAGGGGTTCATTGCTAGCCGCTACATCAGCCTAGAACGGCTTGTAGAGGAGCGCAAAGAGGAATATTACGAGACGCTACGGCTATGCTCGCAGGGTTGGCACGACGGAGCAAATAGCATAACGGAGTGGTGGGGGTTTTTCCTTTCTATACTAAAAGATGCCTATAAAGCATTTGACGACAGCGTAAAGGAGCAGGACGTAAAGTCTCCCAAAAGTGAGCTAATACGTAGGAATGTTTTATCTATGACGGGTAGTTTCACGCTTGCAGAGGTGTCACAAAAATTGCCCAGCATAAGCAGCTCACTTGTCAAAAAAATCCTCGCTGAACTAAAGAGCGAGGGAGCATTGCAACAATTTGGCGTGGGCAGAGGGTCAAGGTATTCGGTGAATGGATAGCAACGTTTGCTCTTTTCATTAAGTGTGATATAATAGCAAGATGTTATCTAGTAAAATTTCCGTGATAATCCCGATGTATAATGCGGGACGCTATATTGCGCAATGCTTAGAGAGCATTATCTATCAAACCCATGAAGATATTGAAATTATAGTGGTGAACGACGGCTCTGCAGATAATAGTGCGGAGATTGTGGAACAATATATCGCCAGAGATTCGCGAATTAGACTGATAAATCAAAGCAATTCTGGTGTGGCAACCGCCCGCAACAATGGACTAAATAGTGTTAACCTCACGGGGGGGTATATCCATTTTAGGGATGCAGACGACTATCTCTACGACTTAGACTACTACGAAAAGATGCTCAGCACAGCTATTGCAACAGATGCGGACATCACGCGTTCAGGGCTTTATGATGAGAGTGCGGGCTATAGCTGGTTAAAATATGACCACTCATATATAGCAAAAACACTAGACGACAAGATAAAAATGTATCTAATGCCCGTGTGGACGTCACTATTTAAGCTCTCGTTCCTTAAGGACAACAACCTGCATTTTGATACTGCTCTGTCGCAATCAGACGATATGGTGCTGAACTGGGAAGCGACTGTTCTTGCCAACAAAATTGCCGTTTGTCCGCATGTATTATACTATTATAGAAAGACAGAGGGTTCGCTAGTCAATGCAAATAACGAGCAGGCGCAAATCAGACGGACGAGAGAGCGCGCGCTCCGCTTTGAAAAGCTTGTCGCCCTACAGAAAAAATACAATTTTGTAATTCCAACACCAGCCAAGCCGGTACCGCTCATCACAAAATATAAATTGTTTTCAGTGCTCACCCTGCTAACCAAAAAGGCATTTCCCAGCAAGCTCAAATATTACCTGTTCGGCGTGCTACCCGTGCTTACAGTAAAGGGGAGATAGCGAGGACAATTTATTTATTGTTGACAAGTTTCAAGTCTTTGACATTTTTGCCAGTAACAATTGAATGACCAGTTGTGCTTTCCAATTTTTTACGAGCTTCATGTGCGACCGCACCACCTTGCTGTGCAACTTTTATATTTTCAGATAACCCTTTAGGGGATTGTTTTTGTGCAATTTCCGTTGTGGAAGCTTCAGCCAGCATGTTCAAAATTAGTTCAAGGTTCGTCATATTGTCGCGAAGATTTTCCTTAGTCAATCCTTTTAGTCTCTTATAGCTGCGGGCATTTATCCCTGCCCAAGTTTTATAAATTTCATCGGTAAGAATTGCATATTCTTGACCTTTTTTGATTCCGCTCTTGTCCCATTCGTCAGTCATAGATTTTCGGACTTCAATCGTTTTTAACCTTTGATTTATCCATTCAAGTGAGTATCCTTTTTTGGCATAAGTTTCCAATGCACGATTGATAGCGAGTTCAGGGTCAACTAGCTCGTCTATGTGCTCGGAGCCAATGCGAGCAAGCCATAACTTGAACGGTTCCGCCTTTGGACTCGGAATTGTTTGAACAAGACGCAAAATCTGTTCAGTATCTGCGACATCAGTGTTATAAAATTTCCCATCCAACGCTCGCATTTTCAGTTGGGTAGTATTGCTACCCAACTCACTTCCTTCCTGTCGTAACTTGTTTCGCAACCATTTCCAATAATTTCTAACTTTTTGATAATCTGGTTGACTAGTTAGAATGGCAATCACATCATGTATGGAAAAATACCATTTTTCTTTCTCCTCATCCCAAAGGGTGCGGATATTTTTATCTTCGAAGAGTTTTATTGATGTGGGCTGATTCATTAGATACCTTATAGCACAATTATAAACAGCAAGTCAAATATTTTTATGGTTCAAGCCTAGTTTAGATTGACTTAAAGTTGATATAAACTATTTTCAGTGCTCACCCTGCTAACCAAAAAGGCATTTCCCAGCAAGCTCAAATATTACCTGTTCGGCGTGCTACCCGTGCTTACAGTAAAGGGGAGATAGCAAGTTCAGGTCATCCCAAAGGGTGCGGATATTTTTATTTACACTACTTGGCACGCTTTTTGCTTGTGACTCCTCAGGTAAGGGGTGTGCAATGGATTACAAGAGGGGCTTTCGGCGGGTATTAGTGGCTAGCATAGCTATACTAGCGATGTCTTGCGCAGGCAAGAAAGCTGGCTCTGCGTCTAGTCTTGCCCCTGCCGACGGCTACAAAGAGGAGCTTGCGGCTTACGAACGTCAAAAGGCTGCTGGAGCGCAAAGCCCGTCTTTGTGGAGTGACGTTGGCGGACGCGGCACTATGTTTCTTGACTATAAAGCCCGCCTTGTGGGTGACGTGGTCATTGTCCGAATTGTTGAAAGCTCTACTGCTAATAACTCCAACCAGACCAATGCCAGTCGCACATCAAACTATGCTTCTGGTGTGACTAATATATTAGGCTTACCGGGCAGTATGGGTATAACCAATTTCTTGGGTAGCGGCAGAGATTTTGACCCAAATATTGAAGCGACTACCAACAATACTTGGGGTGGCAACGGCAGTAAAGAAAAGTCTGATAGTATTAACGCTACCATTGCCGCACGTATTGTGGGTGTGCTTCCATCTGGAAACCTCCTGATAGAGGGGCGCAGGGAGTTAGTGGTTGACCAAGAAAAGCAGACGATTACTATAAAGGGTGTTGTGCGGCAGAAAGATATTGACGCTTCTAACACTGTGGTATCAAGTGCCATAGCTGATGCGCAGATTGCATATTCTGGCGATGGTGTCCTGTCAGATGCGAATCGCAAAGGCTGGTTAGCTACTGTGATAGATTGGATATGGCCATTCTAATGAAACACTTAAAGTTGCTACTTATAATGTCTTATGTGGTAATTTTTGCCACAGATGCACTAGCTGTCGTGAAAATTCGCGATATGGTTAATGTTGAGGGCATTAGAGATAATCAAATTGTAGGCTACGGGCTGGTTGTTGGCTTGAATGGCACTGGCGATAAAAACCAAACCAAATTTACAGGGCGTTCTCTCGTTAATATGCTAGAGCGTATTGGTATCACCGTTGACGAGAACACTGTTAAGGTAAAGAACGTTGCGGCTGTTATGGTGACGGCAAGTTTGCCGCCATTTGCAAAGCCGGGTCAGAATATTGATGTGACTATCTCATCTATAGGCGATGCTAAGAGCATTGAGGGTGGCACATTGGTGCTTACTCCGCTTTCTGCTCCTAATGGACAGGTCTATGCGGTGGCGCAAGGCTCAGTATCGGTAGGCGGGCAGGGCAACACTGGCGGAACGGCAGGTGGGACGGGCAAGAAAAGTCACCTAACGTCAGGGCGCATACCGAACGGTGCTGTAGTGGAGCGCGATATTCCATTTAAGATGAATACTGATAAGATAGAGCTTTCATTTAATAAATATTCACTTGCCGATGTGGTGAATGTTAAGACGACAATCAATAAATTTATCGGCTCAGAGGTGGCATCTATTACATCGCCGTCCAACGTATCGGTGAAACTACCTGCTGATGGGCTGAAGGGTAGCAGTTATTATGATTTTCTCAATAGTTTGTTAAATCTTGAAATACAGCCTGAAACATTTGCAAAGGTAATATTAGATGAACGCACAGGCACTATTGTGATGGGGAGTGACGTTCGTATCAGCACTGTAGCAATATCGCACGGCAGTCTAAATATTACGATAGCAGATGGCGTTCGGATAGACCGAACTCAGGATGTTTCGGCGCCTTCGGCTGAAGAAGCAACTGAAGAGAATCCAAATCCTGCATTGCCAGAGCCTAACAAACAGAGGGATAATCGCGTGATGATGTTGCCTGATGGCGTATCGGTAAGCGACCTAGTCAAGGCATTGAATGCAATAGGTGTGGGTGCTGGCGAACTTATGGCGATATTGCAGTCTATAAAGGCGGCGGGCGCATTGCACGCTGACATACAGGTGATATAATGGCAGGTGTGGCAGGCTTAGTTGATAACATAGTAGCAAATAGGGGCAATGCTGCTCTGGATAGTTTGTCCGCTATGAAAGGGCGTGTTTCTGATAAGGAACGCTTGAAGGTAGCCTGTCAAGGTTTTGAAGCTATGATGAACCAAGTTATGTTACGTGCTATGCGAGAGGCTGTGCCTGATAACGGGTTTATAAAACGTAGCAGTGCAGAGAAAATTTGGACTGATATGCTTGATGAGAAGTATGCTGATACTATGGCAAAGAACAATGTTGGCGGGCTTGCGGATATACTTTATAAATCGCTTGAACCGTCTGTAAAATAAATTATTTTTTGTGCTTGATTTTTGAGGACGACTGGTGTATAGTTTAGGAAACGGCGATGAAGGAGCATTGAGATGAGAATAAGCGAAAGCTACAACAATGATGTTGTGAAGGGGTTTGGCAGAAACGTGAGTGAAAGCAATAGGGCGGCAAATGCCACTTATATGGGCGAACCCGCAGCAACGAATGCCAGCAAGGTTGATTCGCTCGACTTCTCTAGTTCTCGCAAGATTGCCGACATCGCTGTTCAGCTGCGTGAATCTGCTCTGGAAGGGCGGAAAGAGCGCATTAGCGAACTTAGGGAGCAAATCAAGAGTGGCACTTATCACGTATCTAGTCGTGAGATTGCTGAGCGGATTGTTTCTGATAATGGTAAGCTAGCTGACTTTGATTTCCGTATAAGCTAAGTTATCTACCCAACCTGTCGTCCTCCACACTGGCATTAGCTTGCTTTGGAGGGGGTTATGGAACGCATGGACAGTGTTCGTCATCTGTTAGAGATGTTGACATCTTTGGTCAGCCTCTATTCGGAACTGCTTGGGTTGTTATTGGCTGAGAAAGAAGCCATAGCCAAGTGGGAAACTAAAGAAATTGTTGAAGTTACCAAGAAAAAGGATGCCCTTCTAACGAAAGAGGCTCAGCTCAACGTTGCTCGCACAGACCTTATCGCTCAGATATCTGTGGAGTATAGTGCCCCAATGAATAAACTTTCTGACATTATAGACGTTGTCCGCGGAGTGGACTTGAACCTCTCTGATGAATTAGAGAACGTAGGGTTTGCTCTAGTGGAGTTAGTCTCTAAGATTAGTGCAGAAAATCTTGCCTTGAGGAGTATTTACAATACAAACAGCAAGTTAATTGTGGATTTCTTCTCGGCTATCGGTATGACCAGCTTGTCGGGCTATAAGACATCTATAAACACGCCCCCTATGCTGCAGGTAATGGGCTAATGGGGGTTGTAATATGAGTAATTTATTTGGAATGTTATACACTGGCGTATCAGGACTGCTGACTACGCAGGTGCAGATGGATGTGACAGGGCATAATATCGCCAATATAAACAATCCAAACTATACGCGTCAGCGTGCTAACATAGTGTCAACTTCTGTCAGTGTGGAGCAAAATGGTGCTTTCGGGAGCGGGGTGAAAGTGGCAGAGGTTGTCCGCATATATGACGAGCTGTTGGTAAAGACTCTGCGTAAAGAGGCAAGTGCCCTTTCATACTGGACTAGCACGCAAGAGGTGATGATAGAGGTAAAAACCTATTTCAATGAGTTGGAGCAAGATATGGGTTCGGGGCTTGGCGAGCCACTAGACCGCTACTTTAAGGCATGGCAAGATTTAGCAAACACTGCTCCAGATGGTTCTAGTGACTCTGCGGTTAGGCGCACAGAGCTTATAGAAACGAGCATATCGTTAGTAACAACCATCAAAGAAAGCCGTTCTAGCATTGTTGATATCCAGAGGAATATTGACGATACTCTAAAGACTAACATAGACGACATAAATATGCTTGCAGTGCAGATTGCGGACTATAACAAACAAATCCGTTTGACAGAAGCATCTGGCGAGCACGCCAACGATTTGCGCGACCAGCGCGATACTTTAATCAACCAGATAAATGAGCTAGCAAATGTCTCGGTAATAGAACAGCCTAATGGTGCTTGTTCGGTATATCTTGCAGGTATGCCTATTGTGGATGGTGCGGAATCTAGCATCCTATATACAGCATCTAATTCAGAGACAGGTGGCAAGCTGGATATCTATTGGTCAACAGGCAACTGGTATGATAAGGGGCGCAATATCACCAGTATGCTTGATGGCGGCTCTATCGCGGGCAAAGTTAATATACGGGATGGACTGCTAGAGAACTACATTAGCCAGCTAGACGCTCTTGCGACTGCTCTGATAGACGAGACTAACAAACTGCATTCAGCAGGACAGGGGTTAATGAAATATTCAAGCCTAACTGCGGGTAACCCTGTGGGTAATCCTGAATATGCGCTCGGTTCAAAGGTAGGCAGTTTCCCGTCTGCCGTGCAGGAAGGAACGTTCCGAATTAACGTCTATGATGCTGGTGGTAACCTAGCTGATACTTATGATATAGCTGTGAACCCTAATGTTGACACGTTGAATGGCATTGCAACTAAAATTCGTTTGGCAAGCGACAATTTATCGGCTGATATATTAAAAGCCAATGTTGATAGAACGGGCGCAATGCAACTATCAGTTCCAGCGGGCTATACGTTCTCGTTCGGGACGGACACGTCTAACTTTCTATCAGCTGCGGGCTTTAATGGTTTCTTTACAGGTAAAGACGCATCAGATATAAATGTGAACAAATTTCTGGAAGATAACCCTAGCTATATCGCCACCAAGAGCGAGGGGGGCAACGGCAATAACGACGTAGCTCTGAGTATAGCTAATTTGCGCACTCAAAAGGTAATGCAAAAGCAAACATTGAGCCTTGAAGGGTTCTATGCGGCGTTTGTGGGACAGGTTGCCATAGACAAACAGCAGGTGGATATATTTGTTGCCACGCGGACGATGACAGTTACGGAATATACTAAACGCCTGCAGTCTGTGAGTGGCGTATCAGAAACAGAAGAAATGACGAATATGTCTATGTTGCAACGCGTCTTTGAGGCGAATTCGCGCTATGTCAATGCTGTTGACCAGATGCTGCAGATTGTAGTAAGCAGTCTAGGGCTGGTCGGCAGGTAATAGGGGCAGGGATATGAGGATAACCTTTAGGTATCAAGCGGTCACTTATCAGGAATCAATGCGGGCAAGCCTTGATAAGTATATGAAGGCTATGGAGGCTAGCACTAAGCAACGCACACTGCTAGACCCAGAGAGTGCACCCATATCCTATATGTCGGCTTACGGGCTACAGCGGACAATATTTGAGGTAACCAAGTTCACTGATAATGCTAACACCGCAGGCGACTGGCTTGGGCAAGCTGAAACGCAGTTGCGTGAGGCTCTTGACATCATCAGCAAAGCGCGCAATCAGATTGCCGTGAATGGCAACAATAGCACGTTAGATAGTGCAGGTCTGCGTTCGCTAGCACAGGAGGCATTGGAGTTATATAATAGATTTTTTGATTTATCCAATGCCCAATATTTAAATAAATATATCTTCGGCGGACATGAAACTGATACGCCGCCTTTCCAAAATCAGAAAAACTCTGTGACGGCTCTTACGCAGTATGTGGGACGGGGCGGTAATGTTACGGCGAAATCGGCTTTTTCTGATATGTCTGAGATGGGGTCGGGGGAATACTTTGTGAGTGTAAGAAAGGGGCGCGGAAATGTCTGTTACCTGTCAATTACCGATAAATATAATAATCCAGTGATGATAGATTCTAACTCCAGTGATGACACAACCCGCACTGGCAACGACCTGACAAAAGAGCTATCTTTCCAATATCAACCCGGGTTAGTTATAGACACTGGGCGCGGGGTATCTATTACCCTGCCGAACGTGTCGCTGGAGCAGTTTGAAGGGGTGAACTATCGGTTCAACTACACGGCGGGGGCGTATCCTACCTATTTTGGTGACGACGGGATTATAAATAATATTATAGGTTACAATCAAACCGTGCCTATCAACTTTCCCGGTAGCGACCTGTTTATGCAAAGCGCACGCACCCTTAGCAGTCTGCAGTTGTATTCCAAAGCGGGTGCTTATGTTACGAAGGGGACTAGTTTTGCCGATATAAAGGGCACAAATGTAGGGCAAGGCGATTCGCTCACTGTATCGGGAACAGACCACCTCGGCAGACCGCTCGGTGCGGCTGTTGCGCTAGCTACGGGTAATGTCAAGCTAGACCTGCGTGGCACTACTGATGAAGAGCGAACGCTTACATTCGGATTTGGTGGTGACTACTATCAGATAACGATTGCTGAGAGTGGCTATAACAGCATTGATGAACTTACAGTTGCACTTAATCGTGAGCTTGCTTTTGCAAAATATATGGGTCCGCAGGACTCTCTACGCACGTATACCAGCCTGACCGACATAGCTAATTATCACTACGACGAGGTTAGCAAACTAGATAGACCGTCTGGTAGGACGGTTGATTTGACTAGCCATATACTTGTAGGGACTGATGGCGACAGATTGTCATTTTCTACCAGTGAAGTCGGCAACCACACACTGCTAAGCATTACAGGGGGGAAGTTTAACAAATTGGGGCTTGACGACCAGACATTGGTGGCACTCGGCAAGGATACGGTATTTGAGGTAGGGTATAACTTAACAGAATTTGATATGAACGATATAAATGTGTCGTTTAATCTGAATAGGAGCGATTTGAATGGGCAATACGGCATAACGGTCAATGGGGAAACTTTATTCGTATCTGGACTGGATAGCAGTAGTTCCTATGCTGATATTGCATTGGCGATAGACCAAGCTCTGGAGAATGCAGGATTTGGTTATTCTATCAGAGCGCATGCAACAGATACTAAAGATATAAATAATAGTGTAGTTAGCGGGGTATTCACGCTATCGTTCACCACACAGAATATTACTTATGACAAGGATACGTGCCTAGCAGTCAGAATTTATGCAGATAGCACCAATCAATATTTATCTGCAAATATTTCTAATAAACGAGCTTTCCAATGGGATTTCAATGGTAATTTGCGGACTAATTTAGATACACTGCCCAGTTTTGATATGTATATTGCTGATTGTATGGTTACCGTTAGCGGGCTTAACTCAACAAGCACTAATGCTGAGATAGCTATGGCTATCAATAGGGCAATAGTAGATTCTGGACTGGGCTTTAACGTATCGGCTACTGTTGTAGATGGAGCTACGGGCGAGTTCAATATTATTTTAGTGGACGCCCCCTCTGTCAATGCCCCGAAAGTGACTCCTATCAAGAACATCGGGGACTTTATGAGCTTTTTAGATAACTTATACGGCTCTACCGTCAACGTCACGATGAAGGATGGACGGCTCAATGTGGAGGATGTCCGTTCTGGCACTAGCAAATTGTCTATGTTTGTAGAGAGTAATAATCAAGGCATCTCAATGACGGCAGGCGATGAGAGCGTTATAGCTAGTGGCAGATACACTGGCTATGAGGACACTCGCTGGAATGTTGTATATACAGTTGAACCAGAAGCAGCACCTAACGACAAGCTACGAGACGTGAAGCTTACAATATACGACAATGAAGGCAAACAAGTATTAACGCGTGAAATAAAGGATTATCGTGGCGAGCCGATTACCCTGCGGCATGGGGTAAGTATAGTGCTAGACGATGCTCCGACTAGAAACCCTATAACTGGAGCTATTGTGGAAAACTCATTCTCGCTGGAGTTGAAGGCAAATCCGTCTTTAAGTTTTGGCGATATGAGTATGGTAAAGGACGGCACAAGCGCAAATGCGTTCGCTACGTTGACTAATCTATACACTGCACTTGAGAACGCTTTAAGTATAGGTGCATCTACTGCACCAAGCTCGTGGACAAATCCGATACCATCTACGGCACTGCCCAGTTTTGACGGCACGTTCGGTGGTAATTATAATGCTACTTGGAACTATGAGGTGCTCTCTCCAGAGGGCAAGTCGCAGTATTATCTGCAAAAGCCCTATGCTTTCACAACAGGCACGTTGAACTATAACGCTGATATGGTTAACGGAATGTTGACGGGTTCAGCTGTTAAAACCCTTGATTTCACAATTCAATATTATAATAACGAAACGGGGATACGTGAAGCCACCTTTGTATCTGTTGACTTATCTGGTGTGACTGACCAACAATCGCTATCGGATGCGATATTGAGTAGGCTTGATACGCTTGGTGCTGGTATGCATGGGATGCGTATAACTAATCAAAATGGGAAACTCCAATTTGAGACTCTTGCAGGCTCAAAGAGTGTATCTGTAGTCCCCGCTGATGACTATGCCGCATATATTATGGGGCTAGACGATGGGCGCGCACAGCAAATGGCAAATAATTTTGGGGAAAACTATGGAACAACGTTTGTTATAAAGCATTTTGATAGTGCAACGTCTGGTTGGATTACTGCAAGTGTCACGTTGAGTGGGCATTACGATAGCACTACGGATGTTATAGCTAGCATAAACAGCCAGCTTGCTACTCTGAGTGCTGCCGCTACTGCACGGTT
>BNUJ01000014.1 GCA_025997275.1 Deferribacterales bacterium | reverse complement strand
TAGAACTCTATGCTGGCAGCGGCTTTTTCACGGCGGCAATGTTGAAAAATGGAGCGAATATCAGTGCCATAGAGCTTGATAAAACAGCCGCCTCGCTAGGCAGGCAACTGGGCTACCCTATCAAACACGGGGACGCAGCGTCTATCAGCGAGACCAACTATGATACTATACTCGTTGACCCTTCGCGTGAGGGACTGAGCACACAAACCATAAAAAAACTGCTGCAGATAAAAGCTGAAAAGTTTGTATATATATCGTGCAATCCTATGACACTAGCAAGAGATTTAGAAAAGTTCTCAATGAACTACAACATAGATGAAATTACCCTGTTTGATAACTACCCACACACGTACCACATAGAAAACGTAGCAAAACTCACAGCTGCATAATCAGCCACCCTGTATCCATATTGGTAATAGCACAACTTCTATTTAATTTCTATATACATTATAACCTGTTCCCTGCCTTCTAGCTCTGCTGTGACAGGATATATGCGGTGCTCTCTATCCTGCGAGTATGATGTCCGCATAGCACGCCGCAAAATACTGATAGGATAATTCCTGTCGTCCCCGTTATTCGTGCGCAAATCACGCCTATACCAACCCTTAAAATTCATACTCTTGCTGGTATCTGCACCTTTATAGAGCAATCTGTTGAACACAAGCGTGCTACCAGCCTTACATTCTAATAGATTCATCGCGGGCACAAGTTGAACTTCTCCATTCAAGACAAGCTCAATCTGATAATCTTTAATAGCCCCATCACTAGTAGCAGATAAGTCACCCGATACAACAGCACCATCACCACCATTACCACCATCACCTCCAGCACCACCATCACCTCCAGCGGCAATTGATGCATTATTCCTTGCTCCGTTTGTGGCGACAGTTGTTATATATGCCATGTTACTAGACGCATCAACCCTCACGCCATAAGGCAATCTGTGCTCATCGCTCGCCATTAAAGCATTTAGAGCAGATAGGACAGCATCCGCATTCGCCTCGTCATAGATAAGCTCTGCGGCAAAAAATACATCATCCTTGAATAGATACCTTATTGAATTCACTGGGACACCGTCCAACGCTAGGTTCTCTTTAACCTTTTCATACACAATGACACCATTTCTATAGGTGGCAACATGAGTCAGCCCCGACAACTTGCTAATGTTAGTTCCCCACTTGATACCGCGAAAATCGTCTCGTGTTTTATCTTGCGCCACTACCGCATAGCTAAATATACCAACATAGAGAGCTAATATCGTTGCCAATATCCTATACATTATGCAACCCTCCCACCTAGAAAGCAAACCCAGCATTTATCTCCAATATTATAGGCATAATGCCAAGTTCTGGCTCTTTGTAGTTGGCTGGCGTTGTGGCATCTATCACGCTAAGCGTTCCGTCTGGCAGAGGAGTTTTTATCTCCAACGGAAGACCGCTCACCTTCAAACCAAACGTAAAATGGTTCACATAAAAACGCAACCCAAACTCAGCCTGTGGCAACATAAAACTTATATTGCTAGATTGAGAAACTATATCTGAACTGTCAACCCCAAACTGGTCAATGGTTGCAGTCATAAACGAAAGTCCCAAACCAGCATACACATCCATAAAATCAGCAACAGGGTATCTCAACAAAACTACGGTAGATAGAGACGTCATTTCAAAATTCATTATATATGGAGAGGTTTCACCCTTTTTATAACCAAAACCTGCAGTCTGCTGTCCTAACGAAATGCCCACGTAGTCATTAAAATAAATTTGTCCTGTTATGCTTGAAACAGCCTCACTCGTAAGCTCTTTATCGCTTTTAGCTTCAGTAGTTGCATCTTTAGCATAAACCTTAATAGGCATAAGATACGTGCCCACACCAGCCGTTATGTTCCATTTCTTATTTGATATACGCGGAATTTTGGGGAACATATCTTCCTCAACATCAGCATCTTGCGCATTTGCCACAGGAACAACAACAAGTGCACACGCAAGTATAAATAAAACGCCAAATATAAACTTTTTCATTTATCAATATCCTCCAAAAACTATTTTTTATCAGACACTATACGTTGAACAATCGTTCCAACATTCAACTGTTTCAACACTTTGCCACTTGCAGAGCCAACTTCAAGCCAAGTGCCAGTATCGTTTATGTATTTAGATGCTTTAAGCGTAAAGGGCATAGGCGTCAAATGACAATAGGATTTGCCAGTCACATACTCTGTTTCAACACTTACACTATATGGTCTGAACAACATCCCCTCTCTAATACCACTATCTCGCGTGGCATTGATTAAGGCAGCTTTTTTGCCACCGCGTAATTGAACAACATACGCACGAACAGGGACAGCCGACAATAATTCGTCTGTAATCAAATTGCGAAAATATCTATTAAGTGCAGAGCTGACTAATCCAATCATCTTTTCATCAGTCAAGACCTCACGGTCAGTATATGCCGCATTAAAATAAGTATGAGAAGTCTTCTTATAGACCTGTTCAGATGTTTTAACCTTTGTCACCTTTAAGGTTACGTCTATAGTAACCCTGTAAGTACATTTCCCGCTCTCATCACAGGAATTAGCAGCTAGCAATGCCCTGAAATTATCAATGCTACCGTTCACCAGATAGTCAGCACCTAGTGCCGCCGCAAGTGCCTCATCATCTCTATCAGTAATCTTGCCCTTGCGCACAACACTTTCAGTGTCTATAACATTATAGCCACCGAGGGCAACGAACGCTCTTCTGATGTTGTTTCCTAGCTCAGAACTTATCTTTGAATCGGAATATGCAGTTTTGTTTGCAAAGTTAAGGACAGCAACGTTGATAACCTTACCGTTGGCATTAGACAAATACTCTGAACACTCGGCAGGCACACTATATTGATTATCCTTACCTTTCACATTATCGAGCTTGAGAATACTAGGCTCAAAATCCTTGCTACAAGTAGTAAGGGATAACAAAATTATACATATAAGCAGAACCTTATGCATGCCATAACCTCCAATAAGAATATCTTTTGTCTCATCGGCTAAATATAAAAAATTCTTTAGAGGTTATTACAACACCCCCTCCCTTACGGAAGGGGGCAATATAATCCATGCCGACAAGGGGGTTTGGCGACATAGATAGCCTATAAAACAACTAATCCAATTGTTTGCGCAGATACGTTGGCAGATTACCAGCCTCATCAGTGTTATAGTCATCAAATGATTGAATATCTTTATTCAACTTCGTAATTTTTTGCATATTGTTGACTATTATGTTGTTGTCTTTCTTTTTTCCTTTCTTATAGTCTATCAGGGATATTACCTCTGACGAGCGGTGGGTATTCATCTTCTTGATACCCGTAACAATTAAGCTCACGGTTATTGAACCGTCTGTGCGAGCGTCAAATACCAAACTTTGAGAGACAATAGTATTCTCGCCAACGTTCTCTTGCAATAACCCCATAATATCCGTGAACTCAATGAAGCGAAAATCATCTTCCGCTGCAGTTACCGCAAGTAGTGCACCATGCGCACTGCTTATATCGCAGTCGGCAAGTAGCGGGCTTTTCAACGCTTTCTCAAATGCTTCTTTTGCACGATTATCTCCAGTTGCAGTCCCCATACCCATAAGAGCGGGTCCTTGCGAAAGCATAATAGTCTTTATATCATTAAAATCAGAATTTATATGTCCTATGTTGTGCACTGTTTCGCTTATACACTTAACAGCCTGCACCAGAACATTATCTATGATTTCAAACGCCTGTTTGACGGTTGCGTTTTTATCTATCACGTCCACTATCCTATCAGCATCAAGCACAATATAAGAGTCAACGTGTTCTATCAGCTCCTTTAGTCCCAACTCTGCTTTTGCTAATATCGGCTTGCCCATATATTTCATCGGCATAACAATCACCGCCACAACAAGCGCATCAAGGTCTTTAGCAATCGCTGCTATAACAGGAGACGCCCCAGTGCCAGTCCCCTTACCCATACCTGCCGTGATAAAAATCATATCAGCCCCTGACATAGTTTCTGATATTAACTCCGATGTTGCAAGGGCAGTCTTCTTTCCCACCTCTGGGTCCATTCCCGCTCCACGCCCGTGCGTGATGTCTTTGCCAAGCAATATCTTATCAATATTTGCTGTATTCTTTTCAAGGTCTTGTGCATCAGTATTAGCGGCGATGAAACCAACATGCTGAACTCCCGCTGCTATCATATTGATGATAGCATTGCCACCACAGCCACCCACACCCACTACCCGAATGTCCGCCCCTTTAGGCGACTTGTTAAACCGAATATCAGTATTGTAGTCCATATATACCCCCGTATACCCTACACCATCACGTCTAAAAAAATTCTCCAACCAACTCTCTTAGGTTGTTGAATATACTACTTATCATATTATCATTGTTGCCACCAGCCTTTGCTATCACGTTAGCAGAGCTTCCCTTCTTTGCATGCATTAGGGCAAGCCCCACAGCAGTTGCATACGCAGGGTCGCTAACCATATCAGACAAGCCTCCAACATTGTATGGTCTGCCTACACGCACAGGCACACCAAGTATGCTAGTGGCAAGCTCTACTATCCCCTCCATATTCGCTACGCCACCAGTAATAACTAACCCGGCATTCTTAACAACATCCACTAACCCACTTTTTTGCAACTCACCTAATATTAAAGTAAAAACTTCCTCCGCACGTGAATACAATATCTGCGTCAATACCTGTTTGGCTAACTTTCTCGGCGGTCTGCCACCGACAGATGCCACATCAATCACAGCATCCGCTCCAACCATATCCATCCACACGCAACCATGCTCTACCTTTACGCGCTCAGCCTCTAGCTCAGACGTGGTCAGTCCAATTTGCAAATCTCTAGTAAAGTTAGCCCCCCCTGACTGCAACGTGGCTGTGTGATATACAGCCCCACGATTAAATACTGCCAACTCCGTAGTGCCACCGCCTACATCTATAAGTCCTATACCTATCTCTTTCTCATCCTCCAACAGCACCGCTTCAGATGCGGCTAGTTGCTCTAAATATAATTTTTCAATGCTGATACCCGCACCAGTGCAAGAGCGCATCATACTAGCCACATTGGAAACCGCCCCCGCTACAATATGCATATCAACTTCCAACCGCACACCATTCATACCAACAGGGTCTTTTATCTCCCCCTGCCCGTCTAATATGAACTGCTGGGGTAGCGAATGCAACACTTCAAAGCCCACAGGGATATTCACCGTTTCAGCAGACTCTTTAACGCGCACAACGTCGCCTCTAGTAACTTCCCCGCTTTTTACGGATATTAGCCCGTGCGAATTGAAACTCTTTATATGACTGCCCGCTATACCAGCGCAAGCAACCTTTATGCTGACACCACTCATTCGCTCAGCTTCAAGAACAGCTGATTGTATATCCTTAATGGTAGCATTTATATTAACGACTGCACCCTTGCGCAAACCCGTGCTGTCAGCCGTCCCTACGCCTATCGTATCAACACCGCCACTACTGTTTTTACGAACAACCACTACACGAACAACAGTCGTTCCAACATCCAATCCAACATATACGTTATCGGCACTTTTAGTTTTTGCTTTAGACATTGTTAGCTACCCCCTTCACATAAATCCTACCCTTAACCGTCACGTCCACACGCTCAATGGAGCGATAACGTTGATTTATATCATTTACAAACATCTGATAGTTATAGTTAAATACTTCTGCATTATACGGAGCAACAAAGGTTATCCCTCCATCAGTCAGTGTCCAAAAACCGCTTCTTAGCGATATTACCCCGCGCTGTGCCAACTCGCTAAATTCATACACCTTTAAGAACTCCTTAAACTCCGCATCTAATGGCATTTGTGCAACATCTATACGAACACCGCCACATGGTATCGCTATCTTCGCCCCGCTAGATACTAACGTGGCACATGCATTGCCATTGCGATAGCGCAAAAGCTCATACGCCTCCCCTACACGCACTACTATAGTGGCAGGTAGCACTCTGCGGACAGATAGCCGCTCCACCCAAGGCTCATTAGACAGTATATTGTCCACCTTTATATCAGAAAATATGTTCTGCCCCACCAACGGCTGAAATAAGAGCTTTAACTGCTCCATATCAGTCTTTTTAACTCCACGCACCTCAACGACCTGCACATTATACCTTGCACTAGCATAAAGTTTATGTTTTATAACCATAAAACCCGCACATAAAACGCCGATAAATATGGCGGTGCAGAACGTCTTAAAAAGTATTTTTAATATTGTCATTTTAGCCTACCCCTCAATTTATCTTAGCTTTGCGCGCCCAAGCGCATCTTTCAGCATAATCTCTAATAACTGGGCAAAACTTAACCCCACCTCAGCAGCCGCTTTAGGCACTAAACTGGTAGCGGTCATGCCCGGTATAGTATTTACCTCCAGCACATACGCCTTCTTGCCCGTATAGATTACGTCAACACGTGCCACACCCTCGCAGCCCACAGCATCGTAAGCGTCAAGGGCTAAATCGTTTAACTCTCCAAGTTTCTTATCTGCTATACCTAGTTTGAATAGATATTCAGTCGCACCCTTAGTATATTTAGATTTATAGTCGTAAAACCCGCTGACAGGCTTTATCCAAATAGCAGGTAAAACCGAGCCACACACAACAGCAAAGGTAAGCTCCTTGCCCTCTATAAACTCTTCAACTAGCACGTTCTCGCTATACTTCTTCGCTAGTTTGACAGCTTTCATGTAGTCTTTAATATCTTTAACGATTGTAAGCCCGATTGTAGAGCCACCACGCGCAGGTTTCACCACCACAGGTAGCAAATCTTTAAGCTCATCAAGATGCTGCTCGTCCTCATCGCTAGCCATACGCCAGTCAGGTGTAGATATGCCGCAAGCATCAAAATGAATCTTCGTAATCTGCTTGTCAAAAGCCAGCGCACTTGCCACAAGCCCAGAGCCTGTATACGGGATATTTAGGCTATCTAAAAAGCCCTGAATAGTGCCGTCCTCTCCGCCACCCCCGTGTAATGCCAACAAACATACATCGGGTTTGTCTTTAACCACCTTTAAGATTCCATCACCTTTAGTGTCTATCAGCGTCAGCTTCTTATAGCCGTCATCTTCTAGTGCTTTGTAGCATGCCGCACCGCTATTAAGCGATACTTCGCGCTCCTCACTGTCCCCACCGTATAGTATGAATATTTTTTTAACTTTTAATGTGCTCATCTGCCCCCCTCTCGCTCGGCTTTGCAGAAATCAGCAATTTTATGCGAAAAATTAGTTATGTTACCCGCACCAAGCGTTATTATTACTAAATTGTCCAACCCATGTTTCTTTAGAATACCGAATGCGTCATCTAGGGCAGACAAATGTTGCACGTCCTTAAACCCACGTTTTTTTATCTCACTAATCAGTGCTAAAGAGTCAATCCCCTCAATAGGCTGTTCCGATGCAGCATAAATATCGCTTACCAGCAGGCAGTCTGCATCAAAGAATGATTTGGCAAACTCCAACATCAGGTTTTCAGTTCGCGTATAGCGGTGTGGTTGAAATATTGCACATATCCTACTATTAGGCGTGGCATCCCTTACCGCCTTTAAGGTAGCCCTTATTTCAGTCGGATGGTGTCCATAGTCGTCTAACACTATCAAATCATCGCTTTTATAGCGGACAGATAGACGGCGCTGCACCCCCTCAAACTTCTCCAACGCATCCGCTATATGCTGGAACTCTATACGCATCTCAAGTGCCACCGCAATAGCAGCAAGTCCGTCTAACACAATATGGTCGCCCGGCTGATTGATACACACGCGCCCTAACGGTTTGCCCCTCTGTTCTACATCAAAGCTGACAGAAAAACCCTCTTTCTTGATATTCAGCCCGCGCACATCTGCCTTTGCCTTTACCCCGTAGGTAATAAATCGCTTTCCCAGCATAGGCACTACATCCACTACATTTGGGTCATCTATACAGAGCACAGCCACCCCATAGAACGGCACTTTATTAGCAAACTCGGCGAAACTGCGCTTTACATCGCCGAAATCTCTATAGCTCTCCATATGCTCCCTGTCAATATTAGTTACAACGGCTATTGAGGGTTGTAACATCAAAAACGAACGGTCGCTCTCGTCAGACTCAGCTATCATAATACTATGTTTGCCAAGTCTAGCATTGCTACCAGTTCTATTAAGCCTGCCACCTATTATGGTTGTAGGGTCATATTGCCCATCAGCTATAACTATCTCAGAAATCATTGACGTAGTGGTAGTTTTGCCGTGACTCCCCGCTACTGCTACGGCGAAATACATTCGCATAAGCTCAGCTAGCATTTCTCCGCGCGATATCACCGGTATATAGTTATCTCTAGCATAGAGCAATTCTGGGTTGTCGGGGGTCACCGCTGATGAATATATTGCCACTTCAGCATTAGCGACATTCTCCTGTTTGTGACCTATATGAATGGTTATGCCCATACCGCGCAAACGCTCAACATTGCTATTAGCCACAAGGTCAGAACCGCTCACGATGAATCCCATATCGTGTAGCACCTCTGCAATGCCGCTCATACCGATGCCACCTATCCCTACAAAGTGAACACGCCGTAAAAACCCTAAAACGTTCTTATCCATAAATCTATTCTATCTCCATATTCGCTAAAATATCGGTGACAGAGTTCATGCTCCTTGTCCCCTCTAATGCCAGCTTATAGTCTTTAATATCCCTAAAAACCCCTATTAGCCTATCAAACAAGCTATTAGGATTGACATCTCGCTCCTGTAATATTGTAGCGTATTTATGCTCTTCCGCCCAACGCGCATTATAGTATTGGTGGTTATCTGTAGCCTGTGCGAATGGGATATAGAGTGCTGGTCGCCTAGCGTAGCTTACCTCAAAGACAACCCCTGAACCTGAACGTCCAACAACAACATCTGCCCACTCGTAAGCCTGTGCCATATCGTCTATATATGGCAGGACTTCAAGCCTAGTTATATCCACATCAGCATTTTTATATGCCTCCACCGTCTCATCAAATAGCTTCTTCCCCGTCTGGTGACGAATCTTGTAGCCCGCACCCAATAATCTATCCGCAACATCAGCGAATGTCTTATTGACAATCCTGCTACCGCCTGAACCGCCTAACACTAATATGTTTTTGCCATCATTTTCCTTAACCGCACCATTCATAAGACTTGCCCGAACAGGGTTGCCCACCAATACTGCACGAGCAGGCGCCCCTTTAGTATTAGGGTATGAAAGGAGCACCTTTTTAGCCACAGAACTTAAAAATTTATTAGCAAAGCCCATTATGCTATTTTGCTCATGTATATAGACGTCTACGCCTTTTAATATCGCCGCTACCGCTACGGGAGCAGACACAAACCCGCCTAATAACAGCACCTTATCGTTGCGCGTTAGATGTTTTTCAGTATTAGTTATAGCACCCGCCAACTTTGCAAGAGCCTTAATTTTGTTAAAAAAGCTCACACCCTTAAAACCGCTAACATGCTGCTCCACCAGTTCATATCCTAGTGGACGGAGCACGTCTCGCTCTATTCCCCTATCAGACACTAAGAACAGCGTTTCTATGTCGCGCTTTTTCAACTCCTCAGCTACAGCTATTCCGGGATATAGATGTCCGCCGGTGCCACCAGCAGCTATTACAACTTTCATTCAAGCTCCTCCATGCCACGTAGAAGAACCCCTACTAAAAACATGCTCGCTATCATCGCACTGCCCCCATAGCTTACAAAAGGCAGGGTAATACCCTTAGTAGGCAACAATCCGAGCACTACCATTATATTTATTATGCTTTGGTAGAATAATAGACAACTAGCTCCCACCATAAGCAGTTTTTTATACCGTGAGCTATGTGCTAACGCACTCTTGATAGCTATGCGAAAGAACATTACTACGGCAAGCACTATAATAAACGCACCTATAAAACCCCACTCCTCAGCCACAATCGCATATATAAAGTCCGTATGCGCCTCTGGAAGGAAGAATAGCTTCTGTGTAGAATTACCTATCCCTTTGCCAATAATGCCACCACTGCCCACCGCCGCCAGCGACTGCACCAACTGATAGCCTACGCCGAATCTATCTGCCCACGGGTCTAAAAACATCAATAGACGCCCGCGCCGATAGCCAAAGAATAAACTGGTAAGAAATATTGGCAGTAAAAATGCCATAACAGCAAATATATGTTTCTTACTGATGCCACCCACCAAAAACATCGTAAAAGCAACTATCATGATGAGAAATGTAGTGCCGAAGTCAGGTTCTATCAGTATCAATGCCGCCAAAAAACCTATCATTATTGACGCTGGCAAAAAACCTTTCTTGAACAGATTGAGAGATTCTCGCTTTTTATCAAGATAGTGTGCCAAATACACTATCGTTGTGAATTTTGCCAATTCAGATGGCTGAAACGAGAATATCGGCAAATTAAGCCACCTATGCGCCCCGTTCAATGCCTTCTGCGTAAAAACCGCTATAAGTAGCAACATCGTGATAAAGTATAGTAGCACAACTAGCCGCCTATACAACTCTAACGGGAGCTTATAAGCTAACATTAGCAGCATTGTTCCAATGCCAAAGCTCACTAGTTGCTTGAACAAGAAGTACATATCGCTCCTGCCAAGCCGCACCGCTTGAAGTGAGCCAGCCGAATAGACAAACATAAAGCCCACCAGCGTTAAAAATAGCATCAGCACGAGTAACTGCAGTCGCGAATCTCTCAATGTAATCATATAGCACTCAACCCGTCTATATACTGAGCAAAGCGCACCCCGCGCTCCTCAAAGTTCTTGAACTCATCATAGCTGGAGCAAGCAGGCGACAACAGAACGTTCCAGCCCTTTTGAGCCTTCTGCGCCGCAAGACTAACAGCATCTTTCAGCTTATTAACCACGAACAATGGCTTTTTCAACCCGCCACCCTTTAAGTGCTCTGCTATAGCCTCCCGTGCTTCGCCGAATACAATTACAAGCTTGACACTTGAAGGCTCTATATCCCCCGCAAGCTCCCCATAATTCAGTTGTTTGTCCTTGCCGCCAAGCAACAAGAGTGTTGAGTTATGGCAACTAGATATAGCTTTAGACGTTGATTCAACAGTCGTTGACTTAGAATCGTTTATCCAGCTGACCTCATTACGTTGCCGCACAAGCTCCAACCTGTGAGGCAAACCTGTAAGCTCCTTTACATTTATCAGTTCAGTCACATCTCCCACCAACGATGTCACGCTGGCAATCAGCACTAAGGAAAAAGCAAGATTTTCCGCATTATGCAAGCCAACTAGCCTGTATTTTGCTAAATCCAAACTAAAAGTTCCAAAGTTTAGAGCTTTAACATCACTTCCCTTATATACATATAAACTACTAATATCCACTACTAACCTATTTGTGATACCTGCTGCATCTGCCATTTCCTTAATCTTCCGATTATCTGGGATAGCCAGCATAGAATCTTTAGCTAAAAAGTCAAACACGCCGAACTTTGCATTAGCATAGCATTCGTAGGAACCATATCTATCTAAATGGTCTTCCGTTAAATTAGTGAACACCAGTCCGTCTAGGCTGAACTGCCCTTTCCGAAGAAGTTCTATCTGAAAACTGGACAGTTCTAACACGTAATAATCAGCAGGCTTATCAAGCACAGCATCTGCAAACGGATAACCAAAGTTGCCCACCGATATGGCACTCTTACCCATAGCATTAAGAATCTGCGTTGTTAAATGGCAAACGGTTGACTTGCCGTTAGTGCCAGTAACTCCCAAGATTTTAGCATTAGATTTTTTATATTTATATGCAAGCTCCAGTTCGCTGGAACGATTGCTGATAGGCACTTTTATCTGTTTCGGATTCACTCCCGGACTAACGACCGTTATCTCATAGTCGTCTTTATAGTTGGCAATAGGGTGCGCACCCATAATAGCTCTATTATCGTCATAGATGTCTATGGGCGCGTAGCCATCAAGCTCTAACAGCCTTTTAGCCGCTAGCCCGCTCTTGCCCAATCCGATAATAGCCGCATCTTTACCCATATCTACCTCAGTTTCAACGTGCTAACCGCCACAATAGTGAGGATTAGCGATATTATCCAAAAACGGACTATGATTTTAGGTTCGCTCCACCCTTTCAGCTCAAAATGATGGTGAAGTGGCGACATCAAAAATATTCGCTTGCCATGCGTCAGCTTAAAATACCCCACCTGTAATATTACAGAAACCGTTTCCGCTACAAATAAGCCACCTACTATCAATAACAAGAACTCCTGCTTTACCATTACTGCTACCGCTCCTAGTGCGCCACCTATTGATAGACTGCCCACGTCTCCCATAAATATTGACGCGGGGTATGAATTAAACCATAAAAAGCCCAGCCCCGCCCCCACCATTGAAGCACAGAACACGGGAAGTTCACTAGCCTCGCGCACGTAAAATACTGATAAATAGCTAGTCCAGATAGTATTGCTGGCGATATATGCAAATATGGCATAAGCACCAAAGGCAATTACAGCGGGCATTATAGCTAAACCATCCAGTCCGTCAGTCAAGTTCACCGCATTAGACGTCCCGACTACGATAAACCAAGCAAATAACGGGTACATATAGCCTAGATTAAGTGCCAATCCTTTTACAAATGGGAGCATTAAAAGCATTTTGTCTGGCGACTTGTTGGTCAGCATCAGCAATCCGATTGCTACAACTGCCACAAGCGACTGCCAAAAGAACTTTGTTCTGCTATGAATCCCTTTAGGATAGTGTTTAACAGTCTTTTTATAGTCATCAGCAAAGCCGATTATCGCAAAACTTGCGAATACGAACAGTGCAATCCACACGTATCTATTGCTTAAATCAGCCCACAAAAGCGTTGAGGCTGTCGTAGCAAACATAATGATAAGCCCGCCCATAGTGGGAGTGCCCTCTTTGTTCTTATGGCGAGCAGGCTCAAAACCTTTCGTGAGCTGCGAAAACCGCCATTTCTTTAGCTTAACTGTGAAGTAAGAGCCACTCATAAGCACTAAAAGCATCGCTGTCACCATCGCATAAGCCGTCCTAAACGTAATATACCTAAACACGTTAAATGCAGACATATACTCCGTAAGCGGATATAAAAGATTATATAACATATTAAATTCTATCCTCTGCTAAATATTTAACATACCTGTCAAACCCCTTGCTGTGAGATGCTTTTATTAAAATCACCCCGCTCTTTACGTCAGCAAGAGCATCTTTAGTGGCTTTTTCGCCCGTTACTATTCGGATATTAGTAGCTTGTTTATACCCCTTGTAGTGAAGTCCACTGAATATAAAGTTAATATTCGGCTGTTTCGCCGCCTCATCTAACAACGCCCCATAAATATCGGCTTCATAGCCATTTATCTCACCTATCTCGCCTAGTAACGCATACTTTTTAGCCTCAGTTCGCAGTGCTAAACTCTTAATAGCAGCTATTACAGCCTCTAAGCTCGCATTATAGGTGTCGTTTATCACTGTTAGCTTGCGGTTATTTGTGAATAGAATATCTCCACGCCCATCTACAGCAATATATTCTGCCACCAGCTTAACCACATCCTTATAAGGAATATTCAACAACCCCGCCAAAGCAAATCCAGCTAAATAATCCTCCGCTATATGCGGATAGGGGTATGGAATTCGCGCCTTCAACTCCCCTTTATCCGTTTTAATACTAAAATGCAACCAATTACCATCAAACTTATAACCTGCGAGCTGATAGTCAGCCTTGTCAGTAGCTCCATAAAATATAGCCTTAAAGCCGCGCTTGCCTGCAAGCTCCAATATGTCATCAGCAAGCGTATCACGCGCTATTACAACTCCATAATCACTATCGTCTGCGTGTCCCGACAAACCGTTTACTATGGATAGCTTTTCACGTTTAGTGTTGGCAATGCTACCGAAATTGCCCACATGCGCATAGCCTACGCCCGTTATAATAACTATATTGGGACAGACTAGTTGCGACAGCTCTTCTATCTCTCCCATAGCATTTGAGCCTAGCTCAAATATCAATATCTCTGTTTCATCTTCTATACCGCAAGCGGTGAGCAACACTCCAAGCAAATTGTTGTGATTGCCCTGTGCCGACTGCACCTTATATTTAAGCCCTGCAACACCTTTCAATATATCTTTAGTAGTGGTCTTGCCGTAGCTACCAGTAATGGCAATTTTCTTTGCCTTTAGAGCAGCCAACCGCTGTTTGCCGAGAGCAATAACAGCCTGTTTGCTATCACGCACTAATATTTTATTGCCAATCACATTCTCATAAAACTTCTTATTGTCCATCACCGCAACTGAGGCACCTTGCGTTAACGCACTCTGCGCGTAAGCGTTGCCGTCCACCTGTTCACCATTGCAAGCAAAGAATATGTTGCCACACTCTAGCTTGCGAGTATCTAGCTCTGCACCTGACACCTGCACATCAGCAACTATGCTACTGGACAGTGCCCCTACTTCAAAGCAGTTTAAGAGTTCTTTAGTTCGCATAAATACCTTTGGACAACCTCTTTATCGCTAAAATGATATTTCGTCTTGCCTATAATCTGGTAATCCTCATGCCCCTTGCCCGCTACCACGACAATATCGCCACTTTTAGCTGTTTCAATCGCATATTTAATAGCTTTTTCACGGTCAACTTCAACGTGTATACTGCTATCTCGCCTCATACCAGCCAATATCTCCTCTATTATGCTATTTGGCTCCTCAGTGCGCGGATTGTCGCTTGTCACCACTGATAAATCGGAATATTCCTGAACCGCACGCCCCATACGCGGACGTTTTGTCTTGTCTCTATCTCCGCCAGCACCAAATACAACAATGAGTCTGCCAGTTTTTAGCTTTTGCAAAGCAGATAACACGTTTTTTAAGGCATCATCAGTATGGGCATAGTCAACAAAGACACTCACTCCGCCACCTACGTAACGTTCCAACCTACCAGTAATATTGCCAACCGAACTTATGGCTTCTACTATAGTCTTGATATCTATGCCCAATACCAGAGTGGATGCGGTGGCGGCTAACACATTCTCTAAGTTATACTCACCCACCAATGGGGAGTGAACCTCGTATAGATTGTCCTTATATGACAGCTCCGCATTTATGCCAGTCAGCGTAGTTTCATAGTTTGTAGCGTATAAATCGCCCTCATTCATTCCATAACTGAACTTAACACCCTCAACTTCGCTATATAAACGTTTGCCATAATCATTGTTTATATTTATTACCTTAATGCGCGAATAAGCATCGTCAAACAATCGCTTTTTAGCCCGATAATAGCTCTCAATCTCCTTATGATAGTCTAAATGGTCGCCCGTTAAATTGGTAAACGTAGCTACATCAAAGTGCAATCCCGCAAGCCTATCTTGAGCCAGCGCGTGAGAAGACAGCTCAGCCACCGCAGCTTTCGCCCCGCTCTCCACACCCATTGCCAGATAGCGACAGAAGTCATAAGAGGATGGGGTTGTGTTGTCAATCTCATAGCTCTTGCCGTCTAAGTGAACACCCGTAGTGCCTATACGCACAGGTTTCAATCCTGCTCGTTCAAGGATGGCTTCCACCAGCCACGTAGTAGTTGTTTTGCCATTAGTTCCTGTTATAGCAACTAGTTTCAACGCTTTATCAGGTCTGTTGAACCAATTTGCACTAGCTACAGCGAACGCCCGCCTGCCATCCTTAACCAAAATATGCGGGACAGACAACTCTCGCTCAGAAATTGCACCTATTATTAAGTCATCTTTATAGAGTTTTTCAACCAGCATGTGTGAATCAAAACTAGCACCTTTGTAAGCAAAGAACAAAGTTTTTGATGCGTCTTTCGTTATATTTTTGCTATCTGCACTAATGGACGTAACGTCTCTGGCAAGTAGCTCATTATTTGCATATAGCACATCTACGCCAGCTATCAGATTATTTACTTGCATAGATACCCCCGCGCACTCCGCCTGCGTTGTAGAAGAATGTCACCTGCTCTGCCAGCGATTTGAACGTCATCGTCCCTGTATCGCCACCAAATATTGATGCTTTAGGTGCTTCATAAATCACAAGCATAGCAAATTTAGGCTTATCAGCAGGAAATACACCCGCAAAAGTCGCAGTATAATCACTCTGCGAATATGAACCAGTCTTTTTATTGAATATCTGCCCTGTGCCAGTCTTTCCGCCAATAGAAACCGCTGTAGAACGTGCTTTCCTGCCTGTTCCGTTTTGCACTGTCGCAATTAGCATATCTAGCAGAGTGTTAGCGGTAGTTTCTTTCATTATGCGTTCATCATTACGCTCAAACACATAATCATTGCCACTTATGTTATAGTGCCCAATAATAGTTGGGCGCGGAGCTATACCGCCGTTAGCTATTGCCGCATAGTAACGCAACATTTGCAGGGGTGTGACGTAAAGCTCCTGCCCGATAGAAATACTTGCCTGCGATAACCCCGACCATTTAATAGGTGCACGCAGAATGCCTGATTCCTCCGCCATGCCAGCAACACCTATCTTAGAGCCGAAACCTGATTTTTTCATAAATTTATAAAAACTATCCCTATTGCTACGTCTGGCAAGATTTACGGTGCCAATATTACTGGACTTTGTAAAAACCTCTTTATGCGTAAGCATCCCATGTGGGACAACGTCTTTAATAGTATGTCCGTGCAGCTCCACCCCGCGTGAGACGTCCAGCCTGCTATTAGCATTATATAAGCCTGATTCTATTAGGTGTGCAAAGGTCACAGCCTTATATATTGAACCGGGCTCAAATAGATAAGACGTAACGTAATTTTTATGCGCTATAAGGTCGTTCTCCTGCTTATCACTTGCAGCATAAGCGGCAAAAACGATGTTGCCCGTATCAGTTTCCATAGCCACTGCTATTGCGCGCCGCGCACTAAATTGCGCTAAATCTCTCCTTAATATCCTATCTGCTATAGCTTGCAACTGTATATCTACCGTCAGATAAATAGCACTGTCAGGCATAGTGTTTATAACTACATCATCATACAATATCAACTTGCCACGCGAATCCATCTTGGCACTGACAGGCACGGCATGTCCCATCAATAACTTATTGGCATAGTATTCAAGCCCTTCAAGCCCCTGATTGTCAACGCCAGTAATACCTAATATGCCCGACATCGCCCCACCCTCAGGGTAGAATCGGGAGTCCTCTAGTCTATAGCCGATATTAGGTATGGCACGTTTTAACGCCTCCGCCTGAGATACCTCAATATGACGGACAAGCCACACAAAACCGCCCTTTTCACGAATTAGATTCTGAGTGCGCTCGCTCAATGTAATCCCATTAGCTTTTAACGCTGCAAATAGAGCATCTGGTTCATCAATGTTCCTGCCAAACGTATATAGCGAGGCAACCTTTCTATTAGATACTAACGGGCTACCGTTTGAATCATAGATTACGCCCCTGTCAGTGCTAAAAACCTCTTTTGTCGACGACTGCATAGTGACAAGCGCAGCATAGAACGAGTGACGCACAACCTGCAAATATAACAGACGCACGCCTATAGTCAGCATAAATAGCAGTGCTAAAATGCCGAATAGTCTAAATGACACTCTACTGCTAGAAGCATTACTTGACAAAGGTATTCCTCTCATTCATAAGCACAAACCCTTTTTGCTCAGCCAGCGACAAAAGAGCCTCTTTATTTAATATTTTAGTGCGGCGAGCCTCTATCCCCTCAAATTCAATGCGCTTAAGCTCCATTTTATCTGCCAATTGCGACAACTCCACCCCGCGAAACGTGCATTGCCCGCGCACAATATTAGTCGCTAGCAATAGCGAGGCACAGATGACCACAAATGCAAATGTGATTAGCTTAAAATATCTATGGCAAAACTCTTTCATAGCATACCCCCTCGCTACACTCTCTCCGCAGCCCGCAACTTTGCGCTCCTAGCCAACGGGTTATATGTATATTCCTTACTGCCATTTATCGGCTTTTTTGTAATAATCTTAAAGGTTGACCTCTTGCCACACACACATTTAGGAAATTCTGGAGGACAAACACACTCCTGCGCATAGCGCGCAAGGTATTGCTTAACAAGCCTGTCCTCAAGAGAATGAAACGATATAAACACCACCTTGCCTCCAAATTTTATAAGCGTTTCCAGCTGCCTTAAAAGTATCTCAATGGCAGATAATTCTCCGTTGACATGTATCCGCAATGCCTGAAAACTCTGTGTTGCAGGGTGTATATTATGTTTGTGAAACTTGGCGGGAATCGCCCCTTTAATCACGCCAGCCAGGTCGCCACTCAGTTCAAATGGTTTAAGTGCCCTACGTTTCACAATTGCCCGCGCTATGCGGTGGTTAAATCGCTCCTCCCCATAGCGGAATATTATCTCCTGCAACTGCTCTTCAGAATATTTATTCACAACATCTAGGGCGCTTTCCCCCGTGCTATTATCCATACGCATATCTATACGCCCATCTATGCGAAATGAAAAACCGCGCGAAACATCATTCAATTGAAATGATGACACACCAAAATCGGCATATAAACCATCCACCGCCGAAATATTTAGTCCATCCAATATTTCTCTGGTGTCGGCAAAGTTGCCGTGTATAATCGTAACCTTGCTGTCCGCGTTAAAGCGTTCTTTTAAGCGAACTACAGCATCTGGGTCCCTGTCTATAATGACTAGTTCGCCTGTTGTAAGTTTCTCAAGCACAGCTGACGCATGCCCGCCACCACCGCCAGTGCAATCAAGATAGCAACCGTCCGGACGGACATCTAAATACGAAATGAGTTCCTGTTTCAGCACTGGTATATGCATAGCCTATAACACTAGCTCGTTAAATTTAGAGCCAATACCGCTTGTGCCGTCTATATTTTCAGTAATTTGAGCATTCCAACGCACTCTATCCCATATCTCAATACGGCTATTCATACCAACTATGATACATTCAGATGTAAGTCCAGCACCCGTGCGCAGTGCGGGAGGAATGAGTATGCGCCCTTGCTTATCAATAACGACTTCTTCAAGATTAGCATATAGTTTGCGAACGGCAGTCGCCTCTGAACGATTGTTAGGTGGACTTGCCAATAGAGATGCCTCATACTTTTCCCACTCTGCAATGGGATAAGCCGCTATGAACGGACCTAACATCGCAAGAACAAGTGTTTCGCTACCATATACAGAGCGCAGAATCTCACGCACCTTAGCGGGAACACTAAGTCTGCCGCTATCGTTGATTGTGTGGATACTTGCGCCCTTAAATCCCATCTCGCTACCCTTTCCACGTCCTCGTGGCTATAAAGATTATTGTGTGCGTGTTGCACTACTAGTATCTCTGCTGGTCTTCTATTTGTATTCCATTTTATACCATTTTATAGCAATCTATACCATAAAATACCATAACTACTAAATATGTCAAGGGGTTTTTTAAGAAAAATCTGATTAGCAAAAAAAACTAGATTTGCGAGATATTCTAAAAGAGGAACGCCAAGGCGATAGGTGGGCATAAACGTCAAATCAATGACGAAGGGAAAATTCCTAATGAATTGGCGTCTGTCTGTGGGCGATAGTATAGAAATTGCCGACATAATCAAGTCAGCGTATGACTTCAAGGAGACTTAAAAGTTACAATCATAAAAAAACAGCCCCCTTTCGGGGGCTGTCGTTATTGCTAATTACCTTTGTTCCCTTTCATGAGCTTCGCTGACGCGAACATTTCTACCATCAAGCTCCTTATCGTTCAACTCATTAACTGCACGCACGGCAAGGTCGTCATCCATCTCTACAAAGCCGAAACCCTTAGAGCGACCAGTCGCACGGTCAAAAATAACCCTAGCAGAACTCACCTTACCAATGCTACCGAAAAACGCTGCCAAACTGTCATCCGTTGTCTTGAACGGAAGATTTCCTACAAATAACCTCTTCATACAAAGAAACTCCTAAAAATAACTTGAGATTTACCTGACGAGCCTAGACCACACACCAATATGGGACAATGGGCGCAAGCAATATCTTCAAATTTGGATTATACACGTTTTTTCCGATAAAACAAGCACTAAATCAATAAATTTGAAAAAATATTAGCAGAAGTGCTGAATCTGGTAATATTCTAGTTGTTTATACTAGTCTAATGTATCATAAAAAGGCTCGTCAACCTTTACTTGTTTTTTGCTCACACTAGTGCTAGAATGGTAGCCTTATGAAGACATCACTAAAAACTAGGCTATGGCTAGCAATTGAAAAGAAAGCAAAGGAAGCTATCAACTTCTTTGGCGTGGGCAATACGCGGTTCTCGTTGTTGCTTGCCCGCATAAACTCATACCTGAAAAAGCATTTTCAGAGGAACGTCTCCCTGCAATCGGTGGACGTACACCTTGCGGAGCACTGCAATCTCGGTTGTTTTAGTTGCAACCACTTCTCTCCGCTGGCAGAGGAGGAATTCGCTGACTTAAACATCACTACTAGAGATTTAAGACGTTTGTCAGAGCTTACCAAGGGCAATGTAGGCATTATATATCTAGTTGGTGGCGAGCCGCTGTTGCACCCTAATATTATCCTGTTTATGCAGGTTGCCCGTGAACTATTCCCCGATAGCGATGTCCACATCATCACTAACGGTTTGCTATTATTACAACAGAAACCAGAGTTTTGGGAAGCATGCAAGAAATATAATATTATAATGACTCCAACAAAATACCCAGGAGTTGATTGGGATAAGATTGAAAAACGTGCCGACGAGTTCGGCTATAAGTTCACATATTTTGACTTTAGTGGCACCAGCGAGAAAGTGTCACGTAGGTTTGCGCTTGATTTAACGGGCAGTCAAGATATGAAGAAAAGCTACGAAAACTGTTGTATGGCTTGCTGTAGTATAGGGCTGTCCGACGGCAGACTGTCAACGTGCAGCTTTGTGTTCAATATGCGCCACTTCAATAAATACTTTAAGCAAAATGTGCCTGTAACCAGTGCAGACTCTATTGATATATACAAAGCTAAAGACATACAAGAGATATTAGACTTTTTAGGCAACCCAATACCGCTGTGTCGCTATTGCAAATCAATAGGGACAGAGATAGTCGGGGAGTGGAGAGCAACTAAACGTGAACTAAGTGAGTGGACATAACCCAGAGCATTGAGGCAAGGATACGTCTTAATCCCTTTAACCATGTCAACATTACCAATTCGGACTCAATGATACAGACGTTGACGCCCGAATAAATGATAACATAATATTAAAATTAGAGGCTGACATAGATAAAATTATTTTTCAGCCTCTTTATGATACACTCTAATCCATATCTGCCTCTTAGCCTGATTCCAAAAGTTCTCTATCCCGTTTATATGGTTGTGTTCCCTCGCAAACTCCTTGCTGTGGTTAATCCTATAATGCTTAAACTCTGATACATCTAACGCATTATAACTGCGATAATAATCACTATAAACGATACTATCAGGTCTATCAGGTTTGACTTTACCCCATATAATAGGCAACAAGGTATTAGTCTTTATAACTCTCGTCAACCTCAATTTCGCCACACAAAAACGGAGAGTCTTTCTCAATGTTGTAACAGATTATTTGACGCAACTTATCATAAAACTTGATAGCTGTATTTCTGTTAACACCAGAAAGCTCAACAGCAGTTCTAGCTGTAGCACCTGATATAAAAAAGTTAAGCAAACTTTTTATTTGGCTACTAGATAGCCTACAATGCCTTAATTTCACACTTCCAAACATAATATAATTGACTCTTTTTGTCAATTATCTATGTCAGCCCCATAACTTTTCTCCTTGACAACCTCCCCTTTTTGTGTTATAGTTCACGCACAATTTAGTTAAGCTATGAGGGAATCAGGCTGGTGGAAGTTCTTTATGTATATATGTTATGTATATATTTAGGGCTATTCTATCAGCTTTTTTTTATTTGTTTAGTAGTTGCAG
>BNUJ01000013.1 GCA_025997275.1 Deferribacterales bacterium | reverse complement strand
ATGATATTCGCTAATGGTGGGCATCATGAGATTAGAAATGCTTTTGCTGTGTATGGCACAGGTTTTGACCTTGGTGGTGCCTACGATATAGGTATTGGCACAACTGCTGGATACCCTCAAGAGTATGCCGGATATTTAGCAATGGAATTTAAAGAGGACATTGCCAATGTGGCTGGTAACGCTGGCACAATTAACTTCACCTTTACAGATGCCATGACGGGCGCAACCGAGACTATTACCACAAGTTATACATATACATCAAGTGCTATTATAACAATTATTACAAGTAATCTTACGTTTAGTAATGGACTTAGGGTTAGGGGTAGTTCATCACCAGCACCATTAACGTGGACGGTCAATAATGCTGTTAAAGCTGGCGACAAGGTGCTGTATACTATAGCTAATTTTGTCTCTTATGGTTACGTCATAACAATGGATGTTAAACCTGCAGGAGATAGTGCCACATTGACTGCCTACCCGACAACAACGTCAGGGCGAACCTATATGCCTTTTGACCCTGCTGTTAGTAGCGGCGCATTTACGGTTGTTAATATAGTTGATGGTGAATTTGTTACATCAACTGTTAGCTGGGAGAGAGATTTTAGTAATTCGGTTTTTTCAGGCGTTGTGACGTTCGGGAATTTGCTGAAGAGCGATACTCTGCCTACCACCATGTTAAAGGACGTAGCGCAGTTCACAGATTCGGATGGTCGTATGCTCTTAGATAATACTAGAAAGCTGACATTGCTAGGCAACAACAAGACTGCTGATATATATCTGGGTAAGTATAACACAGTGCAGGAGTTGAACGATAAAATAGCTTATGCGATAGCTATAACACTAGAGATGGGCGACCCCGATGTTGAGCTTAGCAGACTGGCACATCTAGTAACAGCTGCTAGTAGCAATGGTGGTAACGATGCTGTGAAGGGCACTATTGTTATGCAGGGGGCGATGACGGGTCGGAGTTCAGAGATACGTTTTGTAGCGGATGAAGATATTCTTAGGGCGTTAAGCATAGAGCAGATACAGCAGTCTGAGAATGATGTTATAACTATGAACGTATTTGATGCGCATACGGAGCAGTATATCAATAGTGATATATCAATAGACTATATGATGAGGGGAGTTATAAAGGGGGTTAATATAAAGCTCAACCCTAATATAATTACCAGTGCGAAGATGGGTGCTGATGGCAATATAGTATTTGAGCAGGACGCAAATTTAGACCCGCAGTATATCCATATAGCGAACAGGGAGACTGATACGCAGATAGGTGCGAATGCTGGGCAGTATATGGATATAAGCGTAGGCAGGGTTGATACTGTGTCGTTAGAGATAAATGATGTATATCTGACTACCTTGCCTGATTCGCAGAGGGCACTTTTTAAGATAGATGCTGCCATTAAAAATGTAGTGCAGCAGAGGGCGGAGATAGGTTCTCGTATCAACAGGATGGAGTATGCGTTGAAATCGTTATCTATCGGACAGCAAAATATTATGGCGGCGTCAAGCAGGATAAGGGATATTGATATGGCAAAGGCGAGTGCGGACTTCACGAAGAACCAGATAATGATGAATGCAGCCACAGCAATGCTAGCACAAGCTAACCAACTGCCGCAAATGGCACTACAACTGATAAATAGGTAATAATAGTCTTTGAGCACATGCAGATAAATATACCCTACTTGACACAGCTAACTTTTCAAGTCATTATGTATTGAATATGGCTAGGGAAGGGGTATGTTTTTCTCACTATTTAGTAAAAATGTAACAATTACTATAAAGAATCAGAACCGTTCATTAGCTGCTAAAACGGGTGCTAGTTTATACGAATTTCTAGTTCAAGAGGGGATTATACCTGAGCAGCTATGTCGCGGTGGCGGTCAGTGTGGCAGGTGCAAGCTATATATTGACAACCAATCGCTTAAACCACCTACTAGGCGCGAAAGGGCATCCCTTGCGCAGATGAGCATTGATGCTGGTTTCAGGCTCGCCTGCCAGACAACTATCACTGGGAATATGTCTATAGACGTTAGCACTATTACGTCCCCGCCGGTTTCCAACCCGCTTGATATGACGGTGCCTGATATGCCCTCCGAAGAAGAACTTGTTAAAATAAAGGCGGAGATTGCAGCCGCTGTTCAGTCTCCTAAATATATATCCCCAGTCAGCAAAAAAAACGTAATAGGTATGAGCAACACAGGCGAGATGAACCAAATGGCGGCTAAAACGCTTGCCGCAGTTCCAGCAAGTAGCGAACAACCTATATCTGATGGCATTTTGCTAGTGCAGAGTGGGGGACGGGTGCATTTTTTCGTATATTCGGCGGCTATAAACAGTGTTATACAGGAAGGCACGCTTGATATTAACAGCGATTTAGTGAGCTATCTTGCCAATAATTCTATAAACGCACTCTTTGCTAATAAATTAAGCAACCTTAACGATATTGAGCGGATTATTGTCATCACTGATGAGCCGAGCAGTGCCGCAAATGAAACAGGGGAACAACTGCTAGGGCTGGTAAGCTATGAGCGGCGCGAAATAGGTCTGTTTAAGTGCGACTTCATTCACCCAATCGGGCAACCTAGCGACTTTAACCTATTTCTGCACCTTTTGTCGCTCAGAGAGCGCAACAGACTGCTAGTATCGCTTGATAACGTTAACAAAATTTATTTTGTATCAGCTAGCAAGGTGGTGCTAATCCCCAGCAGAGACATATCCAGCACTAATTTAATAGACGTTCTGCCCACAGGGGATAACCCAATACTAGATGTAAGCGATGATTTTCAGCATTTCCAAATAAAAAACGAATACTCATCGCCTAATGCGTTATCGTTGCCACTCTTTATGAGGGTAGCAAACCAGCTCGTCAAGCGCAAACTTGCTGATGCAAACTTCAACCTTTATCCCCGCGCTGAGCTTGACCCGTCTGTGCCACTGGAATATCAGGTAAAGGTTGCTAAACTAGCCGATGGTGCCAGTGCATTCTACCTATACCGCAAGCGCGGCGACTTGGTAATGATTACGCAGAATATGCTGACAATGCTATTAGATATGAAAAACAATATTCGCTATGCGGTAGAGTTTGTAGAGAAGACTTTGCAAGCGGGCATTGAAGGCATTGAACTACGGACATCGCAAAAGCAACAGGGTTTGCTAGCAAGTGCCATAGAAACAGGGATTATCCCTAAACGATATGAAAACGCTACTAGCTGTATAGCTGGCGAACAACTGACCACTGCACTTAAACTATTTCAAGAGCGCGACTTGCGCGAGTATATAAAGAAATATTTAGGCGAATATGCGTCTGCAGACCAGCAAAAGTGAGGCAACGATGACTAAAAATACTCGCTATCTACTTCTAACGATTGCCACTATTGTTTTAAGCGCGATAGTTGCTGCATATTTCTTTAAGCTCCCCTCTGGCAATAAAGATGACAAGAAAATTGCATTATCTGATATTGCAACGGCTATCACGGGCAAACCTCAGGCACTTGAGTTGAGGGCGCAACTTGCCCGTTCAGCACCTCTATCAACCATTCAGCTTGAACGGCTCGCATACGGCGGATACGCAAGCGATGTAGCAGCTAACCCTAACATCACGGCGGCACTGCTTGAAGAACTATTCAATTCCAGCGAGTCAGATGTGCGAGCTGCCGCCGCAAGCAACCCTAATTTAACCTTGCCACAACTCCGCAGGGCAGTTGCGGACTCCTATTCACAAGTGCGCGCAGCCGTTGCCGACAATCCTAACTTGACAGATGATATGATGACATTGTTTGCAAATGATGCCGACTATGCCGTGCGCTCTGCATTTTTAGGCAATCCGAACATCACGCAGGCTTTAATAAATATAATAGAACCATCCATATCAGAGGCTTCCTGCGACAACCGCGAGCGCATATATGCTGGGCATACTATCGGTATAGATGCACTGGAATATAACGCCAATAACCCCGACCCGTGTGTGAGGCGTGGGGTAGCTAGAAATAAGAACACTCCAAGGCGGCTAGTTGCAACACTTATTGCCGATGAAGATGCAACTGTGCGCATTAATGCACTAAAAAACCCGCGCTTTGTGCCCGATGAACTATTTGTGAAAGGATGGCAGCGAGAAAGCGAGCAAACAAGGCTAACACAGCTGAATGCTGCGCTGGCAAACCCGTCAATATCGCTAAAAATACTTAGCATCGCTACGCGTTATCCCGATAGATACGGCATAGGCGTAGCATCAAACCCTAACGTAAAGATGGGACTCTTGACACTACTATACGATTATTCAAAGCCAAAAGGCGGGTTAGATGGATTTTTTAATAAATTAGAGGACTTAGCGGCAGACCCAGCATTTATTGCTAGGCTTACAGCATTAGGAACGGTTGGCAATGGCGACTGGCGACACGTGTTGCGTGATATTATCAACCAAAGTTTTATAGACGATATATATAACCCTGTCCTGCTCTCACACACTATTTCAGGCAACGATGATGATGCGGTGCTATTCTCACCAGGGGAATATAACGCCGGGGCTGACACATTCGCTGAACTGACTAGCAACCCGACCGCTGGACAAAATAAAGACAACAGCGGACGCCTCCTGTTAAGGCAGATGGTGGAAACGGCAGATACTATCGTAAGTGCTGTAATGGGAGAGATGACGCCAGCTATGGAGGCAGCTATCAACGGGCAGGAATATCCGCCCACAGGCGTATTAGTAATAGAGCCGAATAGCCAGCAACAGGCAGGCAACACACCGCAAACAGCAATTGAAGTGGCGGCAAGACCAGAAGTTTTCCGCTCCGTGCTGACACTCAACCTATATAATAATTGCAAAAAACAACTCTTGAAACTACAGAGCATGATATAAGCTATGAAACATTAGATGCGCATTACCGCCTTACTATCCCCTGATACATTGCGCTAATGCGGTTGTTTGGGTCAAATGGAATGCACCGCTCGTTTCTGTATGATATGCTCACTACATCTTTACGTTCTAACGGCATTACAGCTATTGATACACCAATATTAGCATCAGCTGGCACGTAGAGCACCAACGTGCCGCTACTACCAACTACACACTCTACAATATCGTCAGCAAGCCCCTTTGCCACACAAGTTGCTTTGTCTAGCTCAATGCCCACAGGCTTATCAACCATATAGACATCCACCGCTACATTAGATTTAACTTTAATAGCTAATTTTGTTTTTGACGTAACATTTAACGCTTTTACCCAATATTGTTTGCCCGCAACTAGCATAGTATCGCTATAAAGCGGAGTTTTCAGTTCATCATCGCGAACGTATTCATATAGTTTGTCGCTGGATAGCCCGCAAGCTAGAGGGTAGTCCCTGCCGTCATCAGCCTTTGCTATCCTCACATCAAGCCCCACGCTCTCCATATATTCCGTCAATGTAGCGGCAGCTTGAGGCGTTATATCCCTAAAGTCAGCAACTACACGTCTAAATAACACTACCGCCCTGCATTCTAGGTTGTCTCCGCAAAACCGCGTAATATCACCAGCCTGCGCACGCAATCTTGCCGTGTCTAGTGCTGGGCGTCCGCTGTTAGATATGGGCGTATTGGCAGCAGTTATGGCATTATCTTGCTGCGGAGAGGTGAGCGTGGGTGGCTTTGCCACTAAAAAGTAGATAGAACCCGCTATGCATAGTGCAACAAGAAAATATAACACTTTGAATATAAACATTAGCGCACCATAAAGTCTGCTAGCGTAATATACGCCATAGCCTCTACCACTGCAACTGCGCGCGGAGCTATACAAACATCGTGTCTGCCCGCTAGCTTAAATGTAGTGTTTCGCCCGTCTTTTGTAATGGTTTCCTGCTCTATAGATATGCTTGACGGAGGCTTCACAGCAACTCGCAGGACTATATCAGCCCCTGTAGAGATACCGCCTAATATACCACCAGCATTGTTTGTTAGAAATTTTCCATCTCTCATCTTATCGTTATGCTCGCTGCCCCTCATCTTTGCACTCTCAAACCCGCTGCCTACTTCAACACCCTTTACAGCAGGGATACCCATAATAGCATAAGCAAGCTGTGCGCTGAGCTTGTCAAATACAGGCTCTCCTAGCCCCACTGGAACATTCTTTACAACTAGTTCTATCAGCCCGCCTACACTGTCGCCCTGTTCCCTTAATTCACTATACAATCTTTCTATCGCTCCTGTATTGCCAATAGCGATGCCACCAATCTGCACAACACGTGCCTGACACTCCACTTTCGCTCTGTCTGTGATAAGCTTTGCTATTGCACCCGCAGCCACCCTTGCAGCTGTTTCTCTGCCACTACCCCTGCCGCCACCGCGATAGTCGTAGTGTCCGTATTTCTGTTGATGCGTCCAGTCAATATGTCCAGGTCTATATAAGCTCTTTAACGACTCGTAGTCGCCACTTCTAACGTCTGTATTGCGAATAATTAGCGTGATAGGTGCGCCTGTGCTCTTTCCCTCAAACACGCCAGATATCACCTCAACTAAGTCAGGCTCCATACGCGTGGTAGAATGCATGGCTTGCGAAGCACGGCGTTTTTCTAAAACATTATCAATATATTTTTCAGTAATTTCAAGCCCAGCGGGGCAACCATCCACAACTACACCTATACAGCCTCCATGTGACTCGCCGAAAGTGGTAACGGTAAAGTATTGCCCGTAGCTGTTTGCTCCCATAGCCGCTTAATTATTCTGGACGCATATGCGGGAATAGTATAACCTCGCGAATATTGCGCTTGCCACACAGCATCATAACAAACCTGTCTATCCCCATACCAGCACCAGCTGTAGGCGGCATACCATATTCAAGTGCGGTGACGTAGTCGCTATCCATCATATGCGCCTCCTCGTCCCCGCCCTCACGCTCAGCAACTTGCCGCTCAAAGCGCGCCTTTTGGTCAAACGGGTCGTTCAACTCGTTAAAACCATTAACAAGCTCTATCCCCCCTATAAACATTTCAAATCGCTCTGTTATATCAGGGTTATCAAGTTTTGATTTTGCCAGTGGCGACACCTCTTTCGGGTAGTCAATAATAAACGTTGGTTTAATGAGCTTGGCTTCCACCAACGCTTCAAATAATTCCATCACCATCCGCCCCATGCCCCAGCCAGTCTTCTTTTCTATATTATATTTCTTTAATAGTTCAGCTATTTCATCAGCGGATTGCAATTTTTTTTCATCAATACCAGCGTATTTTGCGAGTGCCTGCTCCATAGTGAGTCGCTCCCACTTGCCTGATAGGTCTATTTCTGTGAGTTCACCCGTCTCAGCATCTTCAAGGAACGCCACAGGTTTGCCGTTGATTTTAGTGGCAATCTCTACAAAATACTCCTCTACCATATCCATCAGCCCGTTGTAATCGGTGTATGCCATATACCACTCAAGCATTGTGAACTCTGGGTTATGACGAACGTCCATCCCCTCATTGCGAAAATTGCGGTTGATTTCAAATACGCGTTCAATGCCCCCCACAACAAGTCGCTTCAAATACAACTCTGGAGCTATGCGCATATAAAAATCCACATCAAGTGCATTGTGGTGCGTGATAAATGGTTTTGCTGTTGCGCCACCAGCTATCGCATGCATCATAGGTGTCTCTACTTCAACAAAACCTTTTCTATCAAAATATTCACGCAGATATTTTACTATGAGGCTACGTTTTAGAAACGTGTCCTTTGCATCAGCATTCATTATCAGGTCAACGTAGCGGTGGCGGTGACGCAATTCAATATCTTTCAGCCCATGCCACTTCTCTGGCAGGTCGCGCAGTGATTTAGTCAATATCTTAAAGGTGCAAGCCGCCACCGATAGCTCGTTAGTCTTAGTGCGAAATATATTGCCAGAGACCGCAATAAAGTCCCCCACATCGCAAAGTTTATAGACCTTGTAGTCATCCTCGCTCAGAGTATCGCGTCTGATATAGATTTGTATAGAACCTGTGCGGTCTTTTATAGATAAAAAAGACGTCTTGCCAAACGAGCGTTCAGCCATAATACGCCCAGCTACCGTGTGCATATAGCTAGTGCCATGCAACTCGTCAGCGGTTTTATCGGCGTATTTGCTAACTACACCATTGATGTCTTCGTTATCCTTGAAGTAGCTGACAAAAGCCTGTTGCTGATTGGCTAGCAGGCTTTCGTATTTTTGTAGCCTATGTTGCTCCATAAATCACCATAAATATAATATGCTGGCAACATACTAACGCAAATACACAGAATAGGCAAGTGAACTATTCAGGCTTACCCCTAGTTCTGATGGCGGCGTAGCCTAACTGAAGTTTCATTATTTGTCCCATTATTCTAGTGGCAATTTGAGGCGGTTTTCTATATCCTCCGCCGTAGGCAGTATGTTTTCATACTCTTCTGGTAGAGTTTCTAATAGCTTAAACTCATTCACGCTAATCGGTTTGTTGATGTCTTTTAAGGCATACTCGGCTATGAGCTTATTTTTCCTTTTGCAAAGCAAAATACCGATAGTCGGGTTGTCCCCCTCTTTCCTCAATAAATCGTCAACTGCTGATATATAAAAATTCAGTTTCCCAGCATACTCTGGTTTGAACTCTTTAGCTTTCAGCTCAATAACGACATAGCACTTGAGCTTTAGGTTATAGAACAGCAGGTCAATATAAAAGTCTGTGTTCCCAATCTCCAAATGATACTGACGACCTACAAAGGCAAAGCCTGCACCAAGTTCCAGCAAAAACTCTGTAATATGCTTGCCTGCAAGCTCGGTTTCAATCTCACGTTCCATAATACCTTTGCGGGCTTCTATGAAGTCAAATATATACGGGTCTTTTAATGCTTGTTGAGCCATATCGCTCTGCGGAGCGGGCAATCTGTCCTTGAAATTTGTAGTTTTATCCGCAATGGCTTGGCGTTTATAAAGCTCACTATCAATCTGCATATCCAAGACGTTGCTTGACCAGCCGTTTTCCAGCGACTGTTTTGCATACCAGATGCGTTGTTCTTCATCATCCAATTTATCTATCAAGGTAATATTGTGTCGCCATGGCAAATTGTGCAACACCTGTTGCACAATTTCAGTATCTCCATAACTTATCGCAAATTTAGCCATATATTTTAGGTTTCTCTCTGAAAAACCGCGCAGGTTTGGGAAAGAAGTATGAATATCTCGTGCTAGATTGACTATAAGTTTGTTGCCCCACGTCTTTCGTTCGTTGATAACTATTCCAATCTTCCAATAAAGGGCAACCAGTTCACGGTTTGCACTGGCTAATGCACGTTGCTGAGCAGAGGCAATCTGCGTCTTGATGTTATCAACTATAGATAGGTATTCTTGCGTATTCATCAGCATACTATATCACCTTTATCTCCGTTTGCGGGGACAGTGCCTTGAATGGCTCTGCTACCAAGCCCCAGTCAACCATAACACCAAACAACAACTAACGCAAATACACAGAATAGGCAAGTGAACTATTCAGTATGCTCCCCATGCAGTTTATAGGCATATTTTTGCAACACATTGTTCAATTCATGATACGCTTTATAAACGATTTCCCGTTCATCTAGCTCAAGCGAAGCAAACATCTTTGCCATTACGCCACGCATCTCTTGGCGGCATCTATCAAGCTCCTCTAGTCCTTGCGCCGTAATAGCATAATATCTATTGCGACGGTCTTTCTCATCGGTTCGCCTAGCAACAAAGCCATCCTTTTCTAGTTTATCAAGGACTATACATAGGTTAGATGTGGACATTCCCATATTCTCAGCCAGCACCTTCAGCCGCTCCTGCCCTATGTGATGCAACAAAAACAATATTTTCAGTCGTTGCTGGTCGTATTCCTCATGGATAAATCTGCCTAAACTATGGGCTAATAGGTGCATAATAAGCAGATTTCTTTCAACTTCCTTCACCATGTTATTTGAAACATCACTGCTATCGCTGTTAGAAACCGATTTAATTTGTTCCATAAGATACTCTTCATGCTCAGCGAATGTGGTTCCCGCGAAGTCGCTCCCGCCACCTCGGAGTAGATTCGTTAACGCTGCTTTACGCGGAGTTACTACGTTTGAATGCAATTCACCCCCCCCTCCACGCATTAAATCTCGCATATTATCATTTAGTATATCTGTTTTTTTAGGCATAAACCTCTCCTCCCTCATTATATCTTTCTAGCAAATTTTTTCAACCGAACTCGTGTAAGCCGCATATAGGGCGCAATTATATGCAGTTCTGTTTTTAGCTTGCCTATAATTTTAACGCCCTTGAACCACTCGTTAAACCTTTCCATATATATGAATACCATAGGCGTAAGGGTGAACGTGAATATCAGCGAAAAGAACAGTCCGCTCACAAGTACCGTTCCCATAGATGATATAGTGGCGTTTGTAGAGAACATTTGCGGTAGCGTTGCAACTATAATGGCAATAGATGTCATTAAAATCGTCACGAGTTTATCTTTGTAGCCAAACCATAACGCCTCATCAGCAGAGTTGCCCTTATTACGCATTAGCGTAATTGCCTGCTCCACTACCAATATTTCATTATTAACCGACAAGCCAACTAGCATAATAATAGATATCATTGAACCGATGTTCATTGTGCCGCCTGTCACCAGTAGCCCAACAAACACGCCCGCAAAAGCTGGAATGATAGCGAGCGATATGGTAAATGGATGCAATAGACTATTCATTATCGCCGCAAGCAACATATATGTAAATATTATCGCCAGCAGAAACGCCACAGCCATACTCGCCATACTCTCATCTGCCATTTCAGATGCCCCGCCAAACCTGTAACCGTAGCCATCCTCAAACTCTATACTCTTTAATTCATCTGTGAGCAACTTCTCAGCATCACTTAAAACGCCTTTGCCGATGTAGCCCTCTATCTCAACTATACGCTCGCGGTTGTAGCGGGTCAGCTCAGACGTAGAGTCCAGCTCTGTTACCTCCCCCAGTGCTGATATAGGTATAAGTCCCTTATATGAGGCAACTAGCACGTTATCAAATAGTTTGTTGCTGTCCTTTTGTTCATTTGTAAGCGTAATATTTACGTCATAGCTCTTCCCTTCTATCTTAATCTGGTTAGAGGTATCTCCGTATAGTGCCGCACGCAGAGCCTGTGCCACTTGCGCATTAGTAATACCATAAAAGTCCATTTTAGTGTGGTTAGGGATAAATCTGCGTTCGCGTTTCGGCGGACGGGACGTTGAAGTTATCGCGCGAAATGTTCCTGTTGCGCGCATCTTGTCCATAACCATTGCGCTGTATTTATTGATAGTGTTATAGTCCTGCCCATATACGTTTACGGTTATATCAGGCTCGCCGTGTGAGTCTGCCTGTGATACCGTCAGCTCAACCTCGTCAATGCCCGCTAGGTCTTTTTCCGCCCTGCTTATTAGGACTAAGTCGCTCACACGTCCGCTCTTCAGCGGGACGAGTTTCAAGATTAGCGATGAATTGATTACCCCATTCCCACCGATTTTAGTAACAACGCTTTTTACCTCAGGATATTTTTGGACTATACTAATAACTTCCTTTGATTTAGCGATTGTTTTCTCTATTGTAGAGCCTTCATCCGTTTTCATATCTATGGCAATCTCATCTGTGTCACTCTTCGTGTCAAATTCAGAGCCTACAAAGTGAGACATACTGAACATCAACACTATAAGGGCAACATTTATAGCAAGTGCAGTCTTTTTATAGACAACTACGAGGTCAAAGAACTTTTTATACTGCCTTATGCAGAACGAGGCAATCTTGTTCTCTTCCCGTTTCCCCTTTTCTGTGAGCATTTGCGCTATCATCATCGGCGTAAGCGAAAAGGACATTATTATTGAAAGAACAGTAGCATACACAATAGTAAGCCCAAACTGCCTCATAAATAGCCCCATAACGCCACTTATCATACTAAGGGGGATAAACACTGCCAAGTTTGTGCCCGTAGCGGCAAACACTGCTGCCACCACATCTGTTGTGCCATTGACAGCAGCGTCTTCGGGGGATTCCCCGCGATTAAACCGCACAAGTGCTCCCTCTATAATGATAAGCGCATTTGCAATGAGTGTGCCTAGCACCGATGCTATCGCTAAAAGCGTCATCATATTGATAGTGAAGTGCGACTGACTCATCGTAAAAAAGTTGGCGATGAGTGCCGCTGGGACGATTACTATGGTAACGAACGTAATCCGCACATTAGATGTGAACACCAGCAACACTATGACTGTAAGGAACATTCCAAATAAAATATCGCGAAAGGTATTGAGTGTATTCTCTATTGTATAGACAGTGCTATCGTTAGCAATGCTCATAGCCATACCCTGTGGCAGCGCAGCCTGCAACTTAGGCATAATTTTAGCAAGCCCACCCGCAATCTCCACAGCATTGCCGTCAGTCACCTTTTTGAGTGATAGATAGAGCGAGCGATTATCGTTAAGATATGCATCTGTTTCTATATCTTTAATAGAATCTTCAACGGTGGCGATATCAGCCAGACGGAATATCTGCCCCTCAACGGTGGCAAGTTTCATATTTTTCAGGTCTTCTTCGTTCTTGATATTGCCCGCAAAACGGACGCTCACCGCTACGTTGCTATTCTTGATATCGCCCGCCGCCATATCAATATTATACATACTAAGCCCGTTTATCACGTCGGCTATGGTGATGTAGTAGCTCTTCATCGCATCAGTATCAAGCCGCACATTAAACTGCCGCTCCTCGCCACCAAATATCTCTACGCTGGCAATCCCCTTTATAGCATTAAGTTGCGGTCTTAGGATATCGTTTGCATAGTTGTATAGCTCAAGCGAACTGTAATTATCCCCTGCTAAGACTATATCCACAACAGACGATGCCATTATATCAAGTTTAGAGACAATCGGTTTCTCCGTAGAGGCGGGGAAGTCGTTTTGTATACGTTCAACCTTGTCTTTTACCTCCAGCACCTTTACGTTGGTGTCAACGCCGATGTTGAACTCTATCATTATAAAAGCCATATTTTCATAGCTAGTGCTTTTGATGTTTTTCAGTTCAGATATTTCTGAAACAGCATCCTCTATGGGCTTAACAAGGTCGTTCTCCACATCGTAAGGCGATGCACCAGGGTATAACACCTGTACACTTACTAACGGGAAATCTATCGGCGGTGAATCTTCAATAGCCATCCCCCTGATAGAGGCGATACCTAGTATTACTAAGAACAACACCAACATTAACGTGGTAGTCGGTCGTCTAACAAATGAACGTATCATATTGAGGTCCCTCCAACGAGCTTCTCTATATTTGATAGAGCCTCGTATATGCTAAATATTGTAAATGAATGGGCTAGCCGCAGAGATGACAACCCCTGTTCCGCGTCATTCAACTCCGTTGCACTGGTCTGCCCTGTGCGAAAGCGAGATAACGACATATTATAGCTCCTATCAGCCAGTTTAATAGCATTCTCTTCACTCTGATATATCATTAGATACCTGTTGTAGCGTTCAACAGCATCAACTAAATCTTGCTTCATATACCGCAGAGATTTATTGTAGGTGGTCTTGGCTATCAGCGCATCTGCCCGCTTCTGTGCCGCTTGTGCCCGCGCCCTGCCACCGTCTAATAATGGCACGCTCAATTGAACGCCCACATAGCCAGTCTCGCTGTTGTGTAGCTCATCTCCGCTAGTCTTGGCAAACTTATCACTCGCACTGCTCCCCTCCCAGCCGGCTAACAGCGACAAGGTTGGCAGGTGTCCACCAAATGCTGCCTTTGCGCTAGCCTCGTGAAGTTCACTCTCTTTAGCCAGCATATTCAGCGTAGGATTGGCTTTAAGTGCCACTTGTAATGCGCTAGCCGATAGCTCACTTGCCTGTGCAGTGTTGAACGTTAGCTTATCCGACAGGACAATATCTTCCTCGTAGCCACAGATGATAGATAGCAATCTATGTGCTCTATCGCGTTCTAGGCGAGCTTTCTCCACCTCTACCATACGCATAGCGATGTCTGATGAAATTTTAACATAATCGCTCTGTGCTATGCGGACAGATGAGGAGTTCTCTATCAGTCGTTTGCTATTCAACGCATTACTAAGCGACAACTCAGCAAGTCGCAACTGTTCGCTTGCTAATAACGCCTGATAGTAAGAGACCTTTGCGCTATGTGTAAGCTCTCTGATATAGTCCTGATGTTGATATTGCGCCATCTCTCCCGCGATACTAGCAGCTTTAACAGCGTTAGAAATCGTACCGAACGTGAATAGTGGCTGGACTAAATTAACACTAGCACCAGCAATGTAGCCTGTGGTGGGGCTTTCGTCTGTGGCGTGGCTGGTTGCCCGCTGGTATCTGCCTGTAGCCTCTACATTGAACCAACGGGCTGATTTAGCTTCCCTGATGACAGCTTCAGCCCGTTTTAAGGTCAACTCAGCAATAGTGACGTCCTCATTGGTGCGTATGGCACTAGCAACGGCGTCCTGCAAAGACACCTCCAGCGGCGTAGCCGTTTTATCAGCTAACGGTTGCGCAAATACCAGCCTGCTCGTCAGTAAAAACAAGGATAGCACGAACAACAAACAACGTTTCAAGGTCGGTTTCAACATCATAATCTACTCCAATCATTAAAATGAATAATCATTAAAAAATAAAATGATTAAAACTAGAAATGAATATGAAACAAAATAATTAAAAAGTCAAATGTTTTTTTATAAAAATAAAAAAAAATTGTGCAGATTGATGTAGTTGGTCGTGCAACTATGGAATCAGCGCAGTATGTACGGCTCAAACGATATGTCTTCGCTTGGCAGAATATCGTCTGTTGCTTCCCAGTTGCTCATATCGGTTTTGCGATAGAGCACGCCGCTACCAGCCACAGGGAATACTTCACGAGGTAAGCGTGGCAACACGGCTGACACGTAGTCCACCCATACAGGACCTGATACCGGCGAGCCATAGCCTACCGAATACGGCGAGCTGAAATCGTCAAAGCCCATCCACACCCCAACTGATAGATTCGGCAGAAAACCCACAAACCATGCATCGCGATTTTCGTTAGTAGTGCCAGTTTTAGCTCCCACTGGGCGCGGGATAGCCCTAGCGCGGTATCCAGTGCCTCGTTCAACTACGTTCATCAATACATCTATCATTACTTGCGCAGTTTCTTGACGGATTACATTCACTTGGGACGGCACTTCAGCTTCAAACAGCACATTGCCGTCAATGTCTTCAACTTTGGTTATGAAATACGGACGCTCTGGACGCGTGCCAAGGTTCGGGAATGTGCAATACGCATAAACCATCTCCATTAACGATAGCGTGCCCGACCCGATTGTTATAGACAAATCCGCAGGCAATTCCGATACTATACCGAAACGGCGGGCGTATTCTAGTATATTGCCGATACCTATCTTCTCTGCCACACGAATAGTCACTATATTACGCGAGCGGGTAAGCCCCTCTTTTAATGTTGTTTCGCCAAAATATTTATCTTCGTCATTCTTAGGACGCCATATCCTCCCCTTTTCATCTGGAGAAACTATTATTGGGGCATCCAACATCTTATCCATAGCCTGCATCCCATGCTCAAGTGCAGTAGAATACACTAGTGGCTTAAAGATACTGCCGACTTGCCGCTTTGCCTGCCATGCCCTATTAAACATAGAACGCTCAAAAGCAAACCCGCCTACCATTGCAAGTATCGCCCCGCTCTGAGGGTTGACCGATAGGAGCGCACCCTCTATAGGCGGGTCCTGCTCCAACAGATACTCACTAGCAGAGCCTTTTTTAGGACTAACATATATTATATCGTTCTCGGCTAAAATACTGTGAAAGTTATTCAACGACACGTTGTTGGCTGGTGCTATATGCGCCCAACGGTTATCTTTTAACACTATAACACCGGGCGTTTTGTCGTCCACCATTATTTGCAGACGCTGGTCTTCCACAGCAAGGATACGTGCACGTTTGTAGCCCAGTCGCTCTAAATACGGAGGCACACGCATTATCAGTTCAGCTGACAGCGGCACAACTGATGCATCCGCCCCCTCTACCAACTCCACTGTGGTAGCAGATGCCACGTTCTTTGCCGTAACAGCGGGACCGAAATAGCCTATGGCTTTAGCCGCTGTAATAAGATTCTTTTCCATCGCCCGTTCAGCCTCGCTCTGATGGTCTATATCAAGCGTTGTATGGACTATAATGCCGCTATTTTGCGGGTCAGCTATCTTTAACTCGTCTGTCAGAAAGCGCAACACGTAGTCTAGAAAATACGCCGAACTGCGAACACGATTTGGCGGGTTATCTATGATAACTATAGGTTCATCTGTAGCCGCTAAATATTCAGGCTCGGTAATATAGCCATCCTCATACATTCTATATAGCACATGAGCGCGCCGTTGCTTTGCCCGTTCAATGCTCTGGTGCGGAGAGTAAATCCTTGGTGATTTTGGTATGCCAGCAAGCATTGCCGCCTCTGGTAGCGTTAAATCTTTAGCATTCTTGCCAAAATAGTTAATAGCTGCTGATTGAAGACCATAACCGCCACGCCCGAAGTTGACGAAGTTGAGGTAATATTCCAGTATCTCATCTTTCGTTAAATATTTATCTAGCCTATAAGCAAGCACAGCTTCCTTATACTTACGTATTAGTTTCTTATCTGACGACAAATAAATGTTTTTCACCAGCTGTTGAGTAAGGGTGCTCCCCCCTTCAGCAAATCTGCCAGCTTTTATATTGCTCAGCATTGCACGGGCGATGCCCACAAAATCTATGCCGCTATGTTCATAAAAGCGTGAATCTTCAACCGCCACCACCGCTTGGCGAATTGACAATGGCATATCCTTAATGGGAACAGGGTATCTGCGCTCAACACCCAGCTCTGCAATAACACGCCCCTTGACATCATACACGATAGATGGTTGCAGAAAGCGATATTTAGAGATGTCTTCCACAGAGGGCAACGTTGCAGCAATGCCGATTAGCACCAGCACAAGCACTGCACCGCCAACAACACAACCTAGCCCCACGCCCAGCAAAACATGCCGCAGTGTAACGCGCTCCCGAAACTCTTTAATGCGCGGACACCAGCGTTCCTGTAGAGCAGATATCCGTTGCTTGAGCTTAGCTAGCAATTCATTTAGTCGTTTTTCAGTCATTATGATAGAGTATAACGTATACTAGTTAAAGTTGCAAGTGCATTCTCTCACCCTCTATTCTAGGGAACAAGCGACATTGCAGTATTAAACTTATTCATCGCTACATCAAAGCCCTCGTTGAGTGCACACATAACAGCATCGGCACAACGTGAGGTATAGTCTGGTAGTTTTGCTTGTTCATCGGCGGTGAAGTTTGCGAGAACGTAAGTTGCCATATATTCGCGCAGTTCTGAACGTGGCAAACCTCCTACGCCCATACGAAACCGCTTAAAGTCTTGTCCGCCAAGCTGTGCAATAATAGACTTCAAGCCGTTATGCCCGCCGTCAGAGCCAGCGTTGCGTAACTTCAACCTAGCAAATGGGAAGTCCAAATCATCGTGAATAACAGCAATGTTCGCCCGCTCTATCTTATAATACCTAGCAAGCGCACCAACAGACTCGCCACTAAGGTTCATAAAGGTAAGCGGCTTCAACAGATAGCATTTGCGCCCATTGGCTATGAAGTCAGCACATAGCCCGCTGAACTGTTCTCTGAACTCAAGTCCCAGCCGAGCAGCAAGTGCATCTATTGATAAAAAACCTATATTGTGGCGCGTCAGCTTGTATTTGTCGCCTGGGTTGCCAAGCCCAACGATTAAAGACAACATTCTAGCTATCAAATAATGAGCTAATGCTCTCTTTCTTGTATATGCGCTCAATAGATGTTGCAAACAGGCTAGCCACACTCAACTGCCGTATCTTTGATACGCTGTTAGTAAGCGGAATAGTATCAGTAATGACAACCTCGTCCATCCCACTTGACGCTATGCGCTCCAACGCAGGACCCGATAGCACCCCGTGCGTAGCACAGGCAATCACACCCTTTGCGCCTTTGTTAAGGATTGCATTTGATGACTCTACCAACGTGCCAGCCGTATCAATCATATCGTCAATAATAATAGCATACTTCCCCTCAACATCGCCGATTACATTCATAGCCTTAGCGACATTCGGTCCTGTCCTGCGTTTATCAACCATAGCAAGCGGGCAGTTTAGGTGTTTAGCAAGGACTCTAGCCCTAGTTACACCGCCCGCATCAGGAGAAACTACGACGCATGAGGAATGGTCTGTAAATTTTTCATTCAAATAGCGCGACATAACGGGCATCGCATAAAGATTATCAACAGGTATATCAAAAAAGCCTTGAATCTGCCCCGCATGCAAGTCCATAGTGACAAGACGGTTTATGCCAGCTTTTGCCAATAGATTTGCAATCAACTTCGCCGTAATAGAAACGCGTGGCTCAACCATCCTGTCTTGCCTAGAATAGCCAAAATATGGTATTACAGCGGTGATACTAGCGGCAGATGCCCGCATGAGAGCATCAGTCATTATCATTAACTCCATAAGGTGCGTATCAGACGGAGTGCAAATAGATTGAACAATAAAAACCTCTCTGCCACGCACACTCTCATTGATTTTAATGTTGATTTCTCCGTCTGAAAACTTGTTCACCATAGCGGCACCAAGCCTCATACCAAGATTAGCAGTTATCCCCTCAGCCAACGCCCTGTTTGAATTACACGAAAAGATTAAGAAATCCACAGTGCCACCCCCACCCTCACATTTTTTAATCTGCCACACACTTAAAGAACTTATAGCTAGCATACTTTGTCCGCAATGCATCATAAGCTCTGTCAAGGCTAGCGCAGTCCCGATAAACACCAAACACAGTTGAACCACTGCCACTCATCAGCGCATTCAGCGCACCCGAGCTGAGTAGTTCATCTTTTAACTGTTTTACGAGTGGTTCTTTCATAAAAACTGGCTGCTCTAAATCATTTTTCATATTAGAAACCAGCCAATCTAACGTGAACCGCTCAGGTATTTTAGGTAAGTTCCCCTTTTCTGTCAACTTCAAATTTGCATCTCCATATATGCTAGCCGTGCTGACAAATATATTAGGATTAGCCATTAGGATATTTAGTCTAGGTGCATCTTTTATAGGTGTTAGCAACTCCCCCCTGCCCTCGCCAAGTGCCATAGGCGGATATAAAAAGAACGCAGTGTCAGAACCCAACCTAACCAATAACTGCCGCATATCATCGGTAGTTAGCCCCAGATGAGCTTGCTCATTTACCAGCTGCATATAGGTGCAAGCGTTGCTACTACCACCGCCGAGTCCTGCCCCTATGGGAATACGCTTATTTAGCCTTACCTCAAAGTGCTGTGTCAAGCCACACTCCCTGCGTAGCAGATTGTCAACTTCATTTATTATGTTTCGCCCGTAAATCTTAATGCTATTATCAGCGTAGAGGATATTCGTTTTCTCGGCAGGTATAATCTCAATATCGTCGTGCAGATTTATTCCATAAAATAGCGTATATATATCGTGATAGCCATCTGCACGTTTGCCTAAAACATGCAGGAATAAATTTATTTTAGCATAACTAGCTCTTGTCATTTGAGCCTCCACGCATTAGCAAAGCTAATCCGATAGCTCACACCCCCCTTCTCCAGCGACATAGCCACTAGCTTGCCTTGCACCCATTCATAGTTGATAGTATAATAACCCTTCTGAACCTTGCTCACCTTAAAATCAGGCAATACTGATATAGTCTCCGTATTGCTGACAAACATATAGAGGGCATCCTGCCCCTTAGCACGTTTATCATAGTATAGCTGAAAAGTATCGTCCGGTAGCGGCGCAGGTAGCCTCATATAGCTGATAAATAAACGAACATCTTCTACATTAGAGCTGTTTATTATGGCATCGCCTGTGGCATCGCGTCCTTTTGAGGTGATTTTATAGCTGTCAGCTGTGATTGCAACGCTTGCTACGGGCATACCCATTGCGCTGAACATCATACTAACGTTATCAGAGCAATCCTTTGACATAACAACAGGGCTAGACACACTGGAACTGCCGTCATTATACGTGAGAGTTGCCCGCCCTTTATAGCTACAAATAGTTTCACTATTGCTAGTCGCCACACTAGCAAAAAGTCTAGCGACCTGTTCATTTACATCAGGCTTATTCTCGCTTTCATCACCTACACTTGCCCTGCCTGCATAGAGCTGTTCATATTGTGGCGATAAAACGGCGCAAGCACATAATGTGGCAATACACAAAAGAACCGCAAATCTCATTAACATAATAACGCCGCTTCTTTGTCAATACGCAGTTGTGCCTGCAACTCATCTAACGAGTTAAATTTGCGCTCGCCACGTAGCCTGTGCGTGAGAGATACCCGCAGAGTAGCACCATATAGCGATTTTTCAGGTGTGTAGTCTATGATATGAACCTCAAATCTACGCTCTAACTTAGTTTTAAGCGTAGGACGTAAGCCGACATATACCATAGCGGGGCGACACTGTCCTTCAATAACGACATAACCCGCATATACGCCGTCAGCAGGCAGTTGCTCGTTATATACTTGCAAGTTCGCTGTGGGAAAGCCGATAGTTGCCCCAATCCTATCCCCCTCAACCACCCTGCCGATATACTCCATATCCCGCCCAAGATACCTATTTGCAAGTCCTATATCGCCCCGCCCTAAAGCATCTCTAATAGCAGTGCTGGAAACGATATTTCCATCAAGTGATAGTTTATCTAACACGTGGCATATTATCCCATGTTCTTCACAAAACGTTTTTAATAACTGAGGAGTGCCAGCTCTATGACTGCCAAAATGAAAATCGCTACCTACGGCAACCGCACCCACATTTAGCCTGCCAACTAGATATTCAATCAAAAACTCATCTGGGGTTAGTGTAGCAAAAGCTTTATCAAACGGGATAACGTTATAGTCTTTAATACCACACGCTCTGATTAAAGCCTCTCTCTGCTCCTCAGTATAGATAAGTTTTACATCTGAATAGATTTTCGCTGGATGTGGGCTAAAAGTTGCCACCGCAGGAGTAAAACCGTGCTCCTCCGCCAGCTTTAGCACAACGTTAAATAATAGTTGATGCCCTAGGTGCATCCCGTCAAAATTGCCTATTACTACGCTTATTTTAGGTTTCATAGCTATGATAATTTAGTCAAATCCCCAATACAAGCAAAGAGTTTCTTTAATGAAACGAGTAGCCCAAGCCTATTATTCCGCAACTTTTCATCCTGTGCCATTACCATAACTTTTTCAAAAAATGCATCAAGCGGAGCAGCCAGTTTTTCTAGCTCGCCAATAGCCGCACTCCACTTGCTAGCTTTAGCTGCCGCCTCTACAGCACCCTTGCAATCAGACAGACGAGCAAATAACTGCGCCTCTTCGTCAGTTTCAAATAATGTTTTGTCAACATCAGCTTTTGTCCAGCCAGCCTTGCGCAATATATTGTTTATGCGCTTAAAGCTCTGCGCTACGCTATTAAAGGTTTCAGACTTTTTAGCCGCATTCAGCGCAATCGCCCTCTCACGCTGGGCTATAAAGTCTGTAAAGCTATTGTTATCTTCGCCAAGTGCCGCCTCATAAGCCTCTGTCGCCACGCTATCTGCAGTTACTATCTGTTTATGGCGTTGAATAAAGAAGTTTAGCACATCAGCAAGCGTTCTATCGCTAGGGATAGTCGCTTTAGGTTTCACTAGTTCCAGCGCATACTCTATAAAGGGCGACAACGGTAGCCGCCAGCCAGAGGTTTCCATTATATTGATAATGCCAATTGCTCCGCGCCTTAGCCCGTAAGGGTCAACATTGCCAGTAGGCAACATTCCCACAGCAAAAGCTCCTGTTATTGTGTCAAGTTTATCGGCTACTGCCACTATTCTGCCAGTTATCGTTTTAGGGATAGCGTCCCCCGCAAAGCGCGGCTGATAGTGCTCCTCTATGGCAGCCGACACCTCGCTAGACTTGCCTTGAATAGTTGCATATATTCTACCCATAAAGCCTTGCAGCTCAGGGAATTCATAAACCATTTCAGTC
>BNUJ01000012.1 GCA_025997275.1 Deferribacterales bacterium | reverse complement strand
CGTGTGCTGGGCTTTGAGTTTCTGCATTTAGGCGTAAATACCGCTGATGAGAAAGGGGCTAATAGTTTTGCAGACGCTATGAATAATATGTTTGGGCTTGGCAGAACTAGGGAAATAGAACAGGCAGTATTTGTAGGCGACTGCTTTGAAGTAATGAAACACTCTGAAATCGGAACTAAAGGGCATGTAGGGTTCACTACTAACAACGTCCGCCGTGCATTGGCATACCTGAAACGCAAAGGGGTAGGCAAAGTTGACTTATTGTATCGTGAAGAAAATGGTATCCCGTTGTTCGCTTTCCTAGATGTAGAGCTTGCGGGGTATAAGTTCCATATTAAGCAGAAAGGAAGTTAGATTGATATCTTGCCACATCTATGGTATAAATAGCCCAACGGTGTATATGGAGGTTTTATTATGAGTATATCGGTTCCAAAGGTAGTCTTAATTGGTGGCGGACAAATCGGCGGTGTGTTAGCACAGCTTTGCGCTATAGAACGCATTGGTGAGGTCGTATTATACGATATCAAAGAGGGTATGCCTCAAGGTAAAGCCCTTGATATAGCAGAGGCGTCCCGTGTGGACGGCTCTGATGTGCGCATATCTGGCACTAACGACCCGATATGCCTTGTGGGGGCTGATATTGTCGTGGTAACATCTGGCATGCCACGCAAAGATGGGATGAGCAGGGACGACTTGTTGACCGTTAATGCTAAAATTATTAGTGAAGTAGCAGAAAATATCAAACAATACGCACCCAACAGCATTGTTATAGTAATATCTAACCCGCTTGATGCAATGGTTACGCTAATGCAACGCGTTACCGGTTTCCCAGCCAACCGAGTTATCGGACAGGCAGGCGTGCTTGATTCTTCACGCTTTGCCACATTCATAGCTTGGGAGCTTGGCGTAAGCGCAAAGGACATCAACGCTCCGGTGCTAGGCGGGCATGGCGATACTATGGTGCCACTGGTTCGCTATGCAAACGTAGCAGGCATACCTGTAATGGAACAGCTATTGCGCAAATATGGGAGTGCAGAAAAAGCTAAAGACGTAATGGATAAAATCGTCCAACGCGTTAGAGACGCCGGTAGCGAAGTGGTGAAACTACTAAAAACAGGCTCAGCATTTTACTCCCCAGCAACCAGCGCTATGAGCATGATAAAAGCCATCGTGCGCGACTCTAAAAGGGTGCTATCAGTATGCGCCAAACTTAACGGCGAGTTCGGCGTTAAAGACTACTATATAGGCGTTTTAGCAAAACTTGGGAGGCAAGGTGCCGAACAAGTTGTAGAGTTTGACCTAACTAAAGAAGAGAAAGCTATGTTTGATAAGTCCGTAGAGGCTGTCAAAACACTGGTTGGTGATATGGATAGGCTAGGGATATAATAATATTATTGAGGATATAGAGAGCTATTTCGCTATTTCTCTATATCCCTGTGTCTTATATTGCTCGTAACGTTTGGCAGACTGTTTATGTATTCGCTCAACACTTCAGCCACCGTCACAGAACGGTGACGCCCCCCTGTGCAACCCACTGATATTGCTAAAAAAGCCCTGCTAGTTTTGTCTTTCTGATATTGGACTACCATAAACGTAGCAAGCTCTTTCAGTTTCTCCACAAACTGCTTTGAGTCGTCATCGCCGAGCACGTAATCTTGCACGTCTTTATTTAGCCCTGTCTTGTGTTTCATACTATCAACAAAATAAGGGTTCTTCATAAACCGCACATCAAATACCATGTCGCTGTCTATGGGGATGCCGTTCTTAAAACCAAATGATGTTATAGTCACTATCATATTAGAAACTTTCCCAGTAAAATACGAGGTCACCTCTTTTGTAAGCTCATGCACATTCAGACTGGATGTGTCTAACACTAAATCTGAAAGCCCTTTAATATCTTTCATCAGCTCATTTTCTATCTGCACTGACAGGGCAATGTCCTTTGCCATAGGATGTTTACGGCGACTCTCTTGATAGCGGCGGATTAGCACAGAATCGCTTGCTGTCAAAAATATAACCTTTGCGTTGAAGTCATTGCGCAGGCGAGTGATAACGCTAAATGCCTCTTTGCCGTCCCCAGAACGGGTGTCTATAACAAGAGCAACCCTGTTCTTGTTAATCCCTATCTCATTGAATATATCAAGAAATTTGTTGATAATCGGCACGGGTAAGCCATCAATAGTGTAGTAGCCTAAATCCTCCATAGCATTCGCCGCAGTGGATTTGCCCGCACCCGATAGACCCGTAATAACAACTATAGTAAAATTATCTGACATAATGCGTATTATAATACATTCATAGCGAATATTAAAGACTTTATATCTACTTGACTATTGCCCGCCCATCCCCTTGATATACGGCATTGAAAGTTTTGCCCGAGATAGAGTTTTTCACAGGGAAAGTTTTTCCCTGTATCGCCTCCCCCTCTGCTACACCCGCTACCTCCAGCTGAATGGTGCCAGTGTTATACACCAGCAATATAGCATCACCCTTTACCCGCTCAGGTCTCGGCGCAGTCACATCAGCAGTCAGCGGCTTGCCCTTAGCTAACGCCCGCGAAGCCCGCAGTTTGGGGATGTCCATCACTAACTCTGATTTTAAGCTTGTTACGTCAATTAAGGCAGCGATAACCTTGCCAGACAGGTTCTCCCCTGCTTTAATACGTTCGCTAGTAATATAGCCCTCAGTAAATAGCTTTACCGTGTATGAAAAACCGACTTTGCCCCTGCCCGCTCGCACCGTGCCACTAGTTTGCCCCACCCTAGCAGTGTCTATAATTAGCTCATAGTCGCCGTCAACGGCTATATACAATGGGCGCGTTAGGCGTATGCTTACGACTTCAACCTTGTGAGCGGGATACTGCCCAACATATCGTTCTAATAGTGCCGTATGCAGTTCCGCAGTATCTATCTCGCGACTATCGCGGGTAATGCGATAACTCATCTCTAGCTCTCCATCAAAGCTTACCCCGCTACGCTTTATAGCAGAAAGAACTAACGATGATTGAACTATGCGACTATCCCCCGCCATAAATCCGCACTGAATAGTCGTGTTGCCAGCAGAGCTTGACTCCTGCCCCACTAACACATCCGCCAGCGTTGCACACTCGCTTGATATCGTAATTTCAGTAATCTGCTCGGCATCAACACCCGCTCCGCCACGACTATGGGTGCTACCCGCAATGACGGACAGAGATAAAAAGGCACAACAAAAAACAGTTAGAAAAAACTTCACAACACCCCTACTTTATTAACGTTTCAAGCTATTTGCCGTCTGTAACATCTCATCGCTCGTTTGTATAGCCTTAGACCCCATCTCATAAGCGCGTTGAGCTGTTATCATACCAACCATATCATCAACAACGCTAACATTGCTCATCTCTAAGAAACTCTGCCTCAGCTTACCAAAGCCCTCTTCAGATGCGATACCCACCTGAGGTGCACCACTAGCCGCTGTTTCTAAAAACAGATTTTCACCTACGGCTTTCAAGCCACCAGGGTTGATAAAACGTGCGATTTCTACCTGTCCTAACTCAGTTTCGTTGGGGTCGCCCGGCATACGGACACTGAATACCCCGTCAATGCTAACGCCTAAACCTTCCGCTCCCTCCGGCACAGCAATATTAGGAAACAGCAGATAACCCTGTGGTGTAGTAATATTGCCATCCGCATCTATACGGAACGCCCCCTGTCTAGTGTATCCAATATTGCCGTCAGGCAGAGTTATTTGGAAGAAACCATCCCCCTCAATCATCACGTCCATAGGGTTCTCAGTGTATTGAGGGTTACCCTGTGTGAACAACTTTTCAATGGCAATAGTATGGACACCCGTCCCTTCCTGCACGCCCGTAGGGTGCACGATACCAGTTGAAGTGAGCGAACCCGCCGCTTTCAGCTCTTGGTACATCAGGTCTTCAAAGATAATTCGTCCGCGCTTAAATCCTGCAGTATTGACATTTGCAAGATTGTTTGCAATATTGTCAATATTCAACTGCTGAGCATGCATTCCCGTTGCAGCTGTGTAAAGTGCTCTAACCATAAATTATTACCTGCCTACTATACTATTAGTTCTTTCGTTCATATCGTCATAAGTGCTCACAGCCCTTTGATACATATCAAACGAACGTTGAGCCTCTATCATAGCCACCATTTCACGTATAGGTTCAACATTGCTAGCCTCAACATAGCCCTGCGAAATTGTTAGGTTGACGGGTATCTGAGGCAGTATTCCCACCGCCTCATACAGGTTGTAGCCGACTTTTTGCAACTTTTCTGGCTGGGCAAATTGCGATACTAGCACTGTGCCTATGTCAAACCCGTCAACATTAATTGCACCGTTAGCCTGTATTGACACTTGAAGCGCATCTTGCGGAATTACTATCGGCGCCATCGTTTCAGCATCTAGCAACGGATAGCCGTCTTGCGATACAATCTCCCCATTCCCATTGAGCGTGAACTCCCCATTGCGCGTGTATCGCAACCCCCAAGGCGTCTCCAAAGTAAAGAAATTTTTTGTGTTTTGCAGAGCTAAGTCATATTTATTATCGGTGTTGACAAAATGCCCCTGCTGAAAGTCGCTCACAATGTTATCAAGTTTTACAGCAGAGTTAATCGCTTGGTTGTAAGTGGTTGACTTCACCCACGCTTGCGGGGCACGTTTGCCGACTGTCTTGTAGTCGCTAAATAGCGCAATATCACGCTTAAAACCCGACGTGTTCACATTAGCCAAATTGTTGGCTATAACGTCCAGCCGTTGCTGTTGCATTAAAAGTCGGCTAGTTGCTACATATAATCCGTTTTGCACCATTGCCCCCCTACATAAACGCTTTTGGTATCGCACCTTCAAACAACTGCGCCATTCCGTGCAGAGTCAAATACCGCACAGGACGGGCAGACTTAGCCGGTCTGTAATAAAAGTTATTGTCTGAAACGCTTGATACATCAGACTTTGCATAAAACACAAGGCTTTCATCTGGTTCGTATATAGATATGGCAACCGATGAGGTGTTTTTGCCATAAGTCAGACTGCCTGACTCTTCAACATTAACTACAACTATATAGTCGGCATCCGCTTGGTCGCGGACCAGCTTGCCATAACCCCTTAGCTTCAAATATCCACCGAACAAGCGCGGATAGCTCTCATCGTAAGTTATTTCATTATTAGCGTTCGCGTATTTTGCAGGCAATACAAAGAACTTCGCCCCGCTATCAAGCATCCGCAATGGCTGAACCTCTAACAAATCAACGCTAGGCACAGTTTTATCGTATAGCAGAGACGAGAAGTTGGTCGTAAGCTCAGCGGCAAGCAACACCTGTAGAATACCCGTAGCATAGACGGGGGCAATAACGTTTTTACCGAGACTATCCACAGCGTTAGGCACGGCATTAACAACACCACTTTTGGCATTTACAAGCCCGCTCTTGGAGTTGTTGACCAGCTGACCGGTCGCGCAACCAGTGAGCACACACATTGCAAATAATACGCCTAATAAACTCTTCATACCTTGTCAACAGGCAAGTTTTGTGCCATAATTTCCGAAATGCTGACGTTGAACTCATGTAATAAAAACGAGCTTGAAATGCTTGTTGTTTCGCTCGGAGAGAGCAAGTATAGGGCGGGACAGCTGTTTCGCTGGCTATATCACGAGAGAGCCACAAACATCAACTCTATGAGCAATATTAGCAAAACTTTTCGTGAACTTTTAGCTGATAATGCCCGTATCTTGCAATTAAAAGAACTTGCGAGCGTATCATCTAAAATTGACGGCACTACAAAGGTTCTATTTGAACTAGAGGACGGCGAACGCATAGAGGCTGTGGTTTTACCCGCTCGGGGAAGTCTGACTGCCTGTATATCATCGCAAGTGGGCTGCAAGATGGGCTGTAGATTCTGTGCAACTGCACGTATAGGCTATAAACGCAACTTGCACACTGCCGAAATATTAGAACAGCTACGGCAGTTAGAGGTGCTGGCGAGAGCGAAGTTTAATGGCAACCTCACAAATATAGTTTTTATGGGTATGGGGGAGCCACTGGATAACTACAACAACGTGCTGAAAGCTATCAACATTATGTTAGATGACAATGGCTACGGCTATTCCCACAGGCGCATAACGTTATCTAGTGCGGGACTTGCCCCTAAAATAAAGCTAATGCTTGATGATGGGTGTAATGTGAACCTTGCTGTGTCAATAAATGCGCCCGATGACGATACGCGCAGAGCTATAATGCCCATAAACAACAAATATAATCTGGCTGAACTAATGGAAACACTGAAAGGACTTGATTTGCAGAGACGCAAACGTATAACTATTGAATACGTTATGCTCGGCGGGTTAAATGACACCGCTGAACACGCCCGTTCTTTAATGACACTATTGCGGGGGCTACCCGTTAAGATAAATCTGATACGCTATAACGGCGGCGGAGACGCTAATCTGAAACCTCCTAAAGAAGAGGACGTGCTGGCATTTCAGAGTATCCTTACCAGCCACAAATATACGACTTTCATCAGGAAGAGTTTAGGTGCTGATATATTTGGTGCCTGCGGACAGCTTGCGGCGGGGTATTATGCGAATACTCGTTGACATGGACTTCAGCCCCGCCAGCCTTGAACTTGTTCGCTCACTGGAGGCGGAATACGGTGCAAATAACATCACATGCGTGAGCCTGAAGCTAGTTAATGGTGAACTAGAGACAAAAGAAGCAGAGATTAAAAATTATAGTAAATTTTTCAGCGAAGATGTGTTATCGGCAGCTATTGCGGCATATAGGCGGGGGGAGCTACTATCTCCTTGCTTTGTCTGCGCTCAGCGGGGCATCGTGCAATATCTATTTGATGAGGCTCAACGCGCGGGTTGTGAAAAAATCGCCACTACCTGCAACCTGCCCCTGATGGGGGAATTCCACAGAGAACTATTCTTAGTGCGGACTAGCACAACTGATGCTAACCTATCTAGTTCGCACTGCTCGTGCCCTTTCAAATCAGGCGACTACCGCACCTATTTAGCGAACATTGCGGGCTATGGTAAGGCGGGCAATTTTATATACAATAATGCTGTGGTTGGCAAGCACACAGGGGTGCTTAAATATATAGTCGGACAACATAATCTAGCTGATGAATTAGAGACTCATTTTACTCAAATGCTCTATATAAAGGCATTAGATGTAAATAGTGGCGATATAATGCTGGCTGATAAAGCAGAGATGTTTTTTCGTATATTGTGGTTGAAAGATTGTGTATTTTATGCGGGCGCACCTGTGCTCGGTGAGGTAGATGTTGTTTTAAGAAGCAAGTTGCCCGCTAAGCCTCTACCATGTATAATGGAACGTCGGCTTGACGGCACTGCAAGAGTGCTGCTAGACAAGGCACAATTTGCGCTACAGGCGGGACAACTGGTAAAGTTCTTTGTAAATGATACCCTTATCGGTGGCGGGGTTGTGGAACGAAGTGGGTAAATAAGTTATGGCAATTGCTCCATACGTGTGGTAGATTATATACCGAAATGGCGCGTATCAAATCATCTGTCATAGACGAAGTTCGCGGACTTAATATTTTAGATATTATCAAGCCGCACGTAAAGCTCACAGAGGCGGGCGGGCGGTATAAGGCTTGCTGTCCGTTCCACGCAGAGCGCACCCCGTCATTTTTTGTGAACCCAGAGCACCATTCCTATAAATGTTTTGGTTGTGGCGAGGCGGGTAGCGGAATTACATTCATAATGAAGTATCTAAACCTCAGCTTTACAGATGCCGTAGCTTATCTATGCGAGCACTATGGCATAGAGCTATTATATGATGAGCGCGATAGACCTAGCCGCCCAGTGCAAGATATAAAAACATTGCACTCTGCTGTGCTAGATTATTCAGTGAAACAGCTATTCGGCGAGCGTGGGAAGTTTGCATTAGACTATATATACGAACGCGGCTTTGACAAGAGCACAATAGACAAATTCCTGCTGGGTTTTATCCCCCCTAACGTTGATATGACACCTTTTAAGAACAACTTTTCTGAGGAGGTGCTACGCGAATCGGGCATATTTATAAAGGGAGCTAACGGCTGGTATTGCCACTTTGCAGGCAGGATTCTATTCCCCATACACAGCGCAACGGGGGCATGCATTGCCTTTTCGGGGCGCAGTATGAATCCGAACGATAAAGCCAAGTATAAGAATTCCCCCGAAACGCCTATATTCTCTAAACGGCGGGAGCTGTTCAACCTGCATAACGCTAAAGATGTTATGAAAAAAAGTGAACGTTGTTTTATTGTAGAGGGTTATTTTGATGCTATCCGTATGGTTAGCGCGGGCTACGGCGAAACGGTAGCTATAATGGGGACGGCGTTCACAGCCCAGCAGGTCGTTCAGCTGAAACGGTATGTGCAGGAGTATAATATTATATTAGACGGCGATGAGGCAGGACAAAAGGCTATGCGCGATAGCCTAAAGGTGGCGTTAGAGACTGATATTTACCCGAATGTAATATTTCTGCCAGAGGGGGACGACCCCGATACATTTATTAAAAATAATGGGAGAACACAATTTGACAGCTTAATTGCCGAAAAACAAGACCTATTGTCCTATACCATAAGGTGTGAATATAGCTTGGCAACTGATGATAACAAAAGATTCAACAGACTGGAGCGTATCAAGGAGGCAGTAAGTGCGGTGCGAAATCCATATAGGCGTGAGCGTTATATAGACGAGACATCACAGGTATTCAATGTATCAAAAGCTCTATTTAGTGAGGATATCTCCCCTGTGCGGCAGAAACTGCGCACGGCGGGGCAACACAACGCACTAAGACAACTGGCAGAAGAGCAGTATTTAGCAAGTGTGTTGAGGTTGATGGACGAGCAACTATACACTGTGCTAGATGGTGTGTCAGAGGCTTATTTTGACGATGAACGACTGAGGAATATTTTCAAGAAAGTGCTTGACTTATATCAGCAAGATGATAATATTAGTGGGATAGTGGGGGATAGCGTTTTCGGGGATGATGTTGCGTCCCTGCTTGCGTATGAACTGCCAGCCTCCCCTCACGAGTGTGCAGAACGCGGGAAGAATAACTTGCAACTAAAGTATTATGAAAAGTTACGACTTGCCGATATTAAAGCCATAGCAGTAGCGCAAAGCGAGGACGAAAAGAACCGACTCTCTAGCGAGGCTCAGGAATTGCTAAAAAAAGTAATGGACTTACGCAAGAGGTATATAAATGGTGAATAAGAAGAAAAGCCCTAGTTCCCGTTCCACTGCAAATCATAAAGAGCAAACGACTGCAAAGTCTCGTGCAACAGTTGTAAAGCCTAGTAGCAAAGACGTAGCAGATGTAGCCAAGTTGCTCGCCAGTGGGCGTGAGCAGGGTTACCTTACCATAGATGAGATTAACGATGCATTGCCGGCATCTATCGTAACAACACCTGAGCTAATGGATAATATTTATATCCAGATGGCACAGATGGGCATAGACGTGTTAGGCGATAAGAATAAAGATATTGTCGTTACGCCGGTGGTTGATGTTGATGTTGACAGCGACGATGTTATCGTCATGCCTGACGATACGATTGTTGTTGAGGCAATTGAGGCTGAAGCCATATCTATCGCAGACGACCCTGTGCGTATGTATCTCAAAGAGATGGGCGATATTCCGCTACTTACCCGTGATAAAGAAAAAAGTGTGGCTAAAGAGATAGAAGACGGGCAACGCAAGGTGATACGTAATATATTAGCGTTTCCTTGTACCGTTGATAAGTTGACTAATTTTAGAAATGCCGTTGACAACGACAGAATGCGCCTAAAGGATGTAATAGATATTGACGAGCGTGAGGACGATGGCGATGAAGAGCTAGAGATTGACGATAGTCTGATGGAACAGATGAAACAGGATAAAGAAACACTGATAAGAGAGCAGTTTTTCACCAAGATAGACCTTCTACTAGATACACTGCGTGATGACCTTGAACTTATTAAGGAGCTTAAAGGCGAAGCTAACGAAACTAAGCTGAAAACTGCCCGTAAAAAGGTGAACGAACACAGGGAACACGTGACTGATGGGCTTTTAGAGCTAAATTTTAGTTACAATAAAATTTGCACCATTGTGAAACATATAAAGGACAATTACGCTAACATTAACAATAGCAAGAACGAGATTTTGCGCACTATGCATGAGCTGCATATCACGCCAAAGGAACGCCGTTCGGAACTTAAGTATTGTGTCGCATCTGAAATGCGCGAGATTTTAACGGCGCGTGGTATGGCAGATGTTGATATAGCGCGCTATGTCAAGCTTTGTGATAATATGACTGATAAGATGGATACTGCCTATAAGCGTCTTGGCGTTGACCAAGAAGAGCTGGAATCGCTATATGAGAGCCTTAGCGATGGCGAGCGCGCTACCGATAAAGCTAAAGAGAAATTGGTTAATGCTAACCTTCGTTTGGTTGTTAGTATCGCTAAGAAATACACGAACAGGGGGCTTGCTTTCCTAGATTTAATACAGGAAGGCAACGGTGGCTTGGTGAAGGCTGTTGAAAAGTTTCAGCACTGGCGGGGGTTCAAGTTTTCAACTTATGCTACGTGGTGGATACGTCAGGCAATCGTCAGGGCAATAGCCGACCATGGACGCACCATTCGCGTGCCTGTTCACATGATAGAAACACAGAACAAGATGGCGAAAGCTACCAAGAAATTACAGCAGGAGCTAGGGCATGAGCCGAGCATAGATGAATTAGCCAAAGAGATGGGGATGCCCCTTGACAAGATGAAAAAGGTTGTGAAGATAGCTAAAGAACCTGTGTCGCTTGAAACGCCCGTAGGCGAGGACGAGGACTCTACGTTGGGAGATTTTGTGGAAGACCGCACTGCGCGTAACCCGCTGGACGAGGTTATATACCGCAAACTACAAGAGCATACCAACTTAGTGCTTGACACGTTAAACCCTAGGGAGGCTGCTGTTCTGCGTATGCGTTTTGGTATAGAATGTGATGCAGACCACACGTTAGAGGAAGTCGGGCGTGAGTTTGAGGTTACGCGTGAGCGTATCAGGCAGATAGAGGCAAAGGCGTTGCGCAAGTTGCGCCATGCGGCACGGCGCAAGACGTTGGAATCTTTCACGAAATAAAATTATTTGGAGAGGTCTGTGCTTGGCATTATAGGCGGTAGTGGCTTATACAGCTTGTCTTCGCTGGAACTTGCTGGAGAGATTAAGCTTGAAACACCTTATGGTGCCCCCTCCGGCACGTATAAGCACTACAAATACAACGGCGAATCTATCTATATGCTTGCTAGGCATGGCTCTGACCACAGCATAGCACCGCACAGGGTCAACTATCGTGCTAATATTGATGGTTTTGCCCAGTTAGGTGTAGGACATATACTGGCATTCACTGCAGTAGGCGGTATTGCCGACTGGCTGAAACCGGGCGATATAGTCGTGCCTGATAACGGAATTGATATGACTAATTCGCGTGCTAGCACCTATTTTGACGAGGGAGAGGTGCGGCATATAGACTTTACTACTCCGTTCTGTGAGAGCCTGCGGGAAAAACTAATTGCCATAATGAATAACTCTTTCACGCTCTATAAGAATAAAGGGGTCTATGTTTGCACTAATGGTCCCCGTTTAGAGACTGCTGCCGAGATACGAGCGTATAAACAACTTGGGGCTGATATTGTTGGTATGACGCTATTTCCAGAATGTGTGCTGGCGCGTGAAAAGGGTATCTGCTACGTGAACGTGAGCACTGTAACTAACTATGCGGCGGGGGTGCGTCCTGCGTTGCTAAAATTTGATGATATAAAGGGTGTTATGGGTGAGAACTCAGAAACTATAGCTAAAATTTCAGTGGGGCTTGCAGGAGCACGGCTTGACAAAACGTGTCGTTGTGACGAAAATCTTGAGGGGGCAAAAGCTAATGGAAATACTTGAAAATGTGTATCTATCAGGCTTTTGCACCTATAGGACAGGCGGCAGAGCAAGGTATTTGGCAAAACCTAAAAATGCAGGTGAGCTTAAAAGTGCACTTGAATTTGCGCGTTCAAAGTCTATCCCCTATGAGATAATCGGAGCTGGCTCTAACCTGCTGTTCTCGGATGCTGGGGTTGATGCTCTTGTCATCTGTATGGTTGATTTTGAGCACTTCATAAAACAAGATGGACTAGTGTTCACTGTCGGGGCTGGGGTTATGCTAAATGAGCTGGTTTCACGTGCCTGCGAAGGGGGGCATTCCGGACTTGAAAGGCTTGTGGGCATACCGGGCAGTGTCGGCGGTGCGGTGATGATGAATGCGGGAGCATTTGGTGCTGAGATAAAAGATGTAGTTAGACGCATAAACGTAATGGAACTGGCAGATGGTAGCTTTGAGATACATCTTATAGATGCAAGCGAAGCGAAATTTGCCTACCGAACTGCGGATGGACTAGCGGGCAAGGTGGTGCTGGGAGCAGAGCTTGTTCTAAATCAAGGGGATAAAAGTGCTATTAACGAGGTTAGGCAAAAGTTGCTAAAAGACAGAACAACGAAACAGCCACTGGGATTGCCTAGCTGCGGTTCAGTATTTAGGAATCCAAATAGCAAATATGGAGTTTCTGCTGCTGAGCTTATAGAGCGCACAAAATTAAAGGGTGCGTGTCTTGGCGGTGCACAGGTGTCGTTAAAGCATGCAAATTTTATAGTAAATACAGGCGGAGCAAAATCCAGCGATATTTACAGCCTGATAGAGCAGGTAAAAGACTTGGTTTATGTTGAGTCTGGTATTTTATTAGCTGAAGAAGTGCGCTATGTAGGTAATTTTTAATAACAATAATAGTAAGGAGTTGTTTATGCAGGTTAAAAAGATAATATGTCCGACTGATTTTTCAGATGCATCCCGCAAGGCGATGGACTATGCTATCTATATGCAGAATATGTTCAATGCTGAACTGGTGATTGTCCATGTGGTATTTGACGAGTCATCTCTTATCACTATGTATGTGCCGCAGGCTACTATGCATGGCTTTCTAGCCGAGATGCAGGTAGGGGCGCAGGGGTTGTTAGATGAATTTTTAACAAACTGTGAGCAGTTAAAGGGCGTTAAATACACCACCAAGCTATTAAAGGGCAGCCCGCATGAAGAGCTGCTGAAATATGCTGATGAAATAAGTGCTGATATGATAGTGATAGGCACTAATGGACGCACGGGGATAGAACATGCTCTATTTGGTTCCACAGCAGAGAAGGTTGTCAGCAGAGCTAAATGTCCTGTCCTGACCGTCCGCCCCGATTAGTGCGAGCAAAACCGCGCCACTGATATGAAGATTACAAAAGCCTGCGACTACGCTGTGCGCGTGTTGGTAATAATGGCTGAAAACCCAGCTGACATTGCATTTATGCGCTCAGATATGGCTAAAATCAGTGGCGTGCCCGATAGCTTTTTGGGTAAAATTATGCAAACCCTTGCTAAAGCGGGCATTTTATCATCTGTGCGTGGCAAAAACGGCGGTTTTAAGTTAGGCAGAAAATCTGATAAAATATCTATATACGATGTTATTACATCTATAGAGGGTGATATTACACTATCAGATTGCCTGTCTGACGACACATTATGCCAAAACAGAGACTTTTGCAAGATTCACGATGTATGGAATGATTTGCAGGATAGCTTTATCAAACGACTGAAGCGCACAAAAATCAGCTCGCTGCTTAAAGACACTCAAACTAGACAAAAAAAATAGCATATAGCAGTTCTAGCCCTCATACGCTTTTATAATTCGTGCTACAAGAGGGTGACGGATGACGTCTTTATCGCTCAGCTGCACTATGCTGATGCCTTCAACGGATTTTAATCTCACTATGGCATCTACCAGTCCTGATGTTATCCCATCAGTCAGGTCTGTCTGAGTAGGGTCGCCTGTGATAATAGCCTTAGAATTAAACCCCAATCTTGTCAAAAACATCTTCATCTGAGACGACGTAGTGTTCTGCGCCTCGTCTAATATTACAAAGGCGTTTGAGAGTGTGCGCCCGCGCATAAAAGCAAGCGGTGCTACCTCTATCACGCCACGCTCAAGCAATTTATCGGTTAGCTCCCGTTCAAGGCATGCATTCAACGCATCGTATAGCGGGCGCAGATATGGGTTGATTTTGTCGGCTAAATCCCCCGGTAAAAAACCCAGCTTTTCTCCCGCCTCTACTGCGGGACGTGTCAGGACTATCTTCTGCACTTTCTTTTGCAGATAATAGCTCACAGCCATAGCTACGGCAATGAAAGTCTTGCCTGTGCCCGCAGGACCTGAAGCAAAAATCATATCATTGTCTTTAATAGCCTCAAAATAGAGTTTCTGTGCCTTTGATTTTGGGCTTACATATTTCAAACTGCCCGAAACTTTTATCCGTGCACTTGATACCTCTTTAATTTCATCAACTTCGCCGTTCAACACCATTCGCAGTGTGCTCTGAATATCATCTTGGCTTATATTTCTTTCAAAGGACAGCTCTAATATGCAGCTTAGCACTGCGATAGTTTGATTGACCGCCTCCTCGCCACCTGTAATAGTAAGCTCCCCTCCGAGATATGAAATAGATGAGCCTGTTTGGGCTGTAATAAGTTTAATGTATTTATCGTGTTGACCGAATATTTGGACTATGCCAGATTCCGGTATATTCATCTTTTTAGTTATTTTGCCTGATTCTGTTTCTAACATAGGCTACCTCCTCATCTCTACTATTTATCTGTCCATCAATTCTAGCATTTAATAGCTCCTGCAATAGCGTGCCCATAATCTTATCGGCTGGCACCCCTAGTGCTTTCAGAGCATTCCCTGTCAGCTCAGGTTTTATACTGATGCATGTTTTCATAAAGCTGATTAGTTTATCGCCCTGTTCATCACCTAGGTAGACACACACCATCAATAGCTCATCATGGGTAAATTGCTTTGCGATATTGTATCGTTCAGACGGCTTTAACACCCTGTTAGGTTTCAGCTTACGGGCAACATATTTGCCCCTGCTGTGTAGCTGTGATAGCTTGGTAACAAGCACTCTCTCCGCATGCATAGCAACTGAAATAGCTCTAAACTCCTCAGCTGTAAAATTTGACAGGAGTAGCGCATAACGGAGCTGCCATATATCATCACCGCCATAGCGTTTATATAGCGTATCAAGGTAAGCAAATTGTGCTAGTTTGGCATCATTTACAGCTAATCCTTGAACAAAGGGTGTTAAAATATTATATTTAATGAGCATCTTAATGCCCGTCATATAGTTATCTTCCATTAAAATTCGTTTCAGCTCACTGAATAGTTTCCCGCTTTTGGTTTTGGCGATAATCTTTTCATCGGATGATGCTGCAAGTTTTAAGAACATCTCCGTGCTAGCCCCCAGCTCAAAATTATATCTTGATACAAAACGAATTGCTCTCAACATTCTAGTAGGGTCGTCTATAAAACTCAACGAATGAAGTATTCGCACCTTTCTGTCAAGCAAATCGCGCTGTCCTCCGAACATATCAACTAATTGTCCGAAATAATTCCCATCTATCCGCACCGCCATTGCGTTTATGGTAAAGTCACGCCTCTTAAGGTCTTGCTGCAGGCTTGTCAGTTCCACTATTGGCACACTCGCAGGTGCGGGATAAAATTCTGTGCGAGCAGAAGCAAAATCTATTTTGTCGCCGTTTCCAAGCGTCACAGTGGCAGTCTTATATTGCAGATAGGTTGTGAGCTTGCCGTTCTTTATACGCACGTATTCTGCTGCAAATATGCGAGCATCCCCCTCCACTACAATATCCATATCAAGGTTCTTATAACCCAGCAGTATGTCGCGCACTACCCCGCCTACTAGATAAACATTGTAGTTCATACTGCTAGCCAACTCCCCTATCTCCATGAGGTAGCCTACATATCTATCAGGCAGTTCTCTAATGATAATATCCTTTATACTACGCGTTTTAGCCAGCCCCATACGCGCTTTAGCTCCCATTTCAAAGCTAGAACGCTCAAGTTCTTCATCACGCATCAGCCTCAATAGGTCGCTACGCGTTACCACGCCAACTAAAATGCCACCGTCTATCACGGGCAATGAACGCTGGCTGCCGTTTATTAGGGCGTTTTCAGCTGCCTTGAACGGCGTATTGGAGGAGAGCGTTTCTATATCAGTCATCATAATAAATGATATTTTTTTATCGTTCAGCTTGTGTTTCAGTGCCTGCGACAGGTCGCGTCTATCAACAATGCCAACTACATTGCTACCCTCTAGCACAGGGGCACAGTTTAGGTTGTGCCATTTCATATACTCCATAGCATCAAAAATGCTCATATCAGCTTTCAACGCAAGAGCTGGTGAACTCATTATCTCTGAAACGATGAATATCGGCTTAATCTCCTCACGGATGGCGATTTTTAGCTTCTCCAACGCCTCATATTCCAACATCCCTTTGATGTTAGCCGATGCCGCCGCCGCATGCCCGCCACCACCGAATTTAGCAGCTATAACGCCCGCATTCACACGGGAATTAGTGCTACGTGCGATGAGAGATATGCGCTTGCCGTGCCCTATCAGCAAAAACAACGTGTCTAGGTTCTCCATCCGCATCATTTGCTGTGCCAGTATTGAAATGTCATCTATGAACACATCAGTATTGATTAGAGAATATGATATATTTACGCCATCAATGTTAACAGCTTCCATATTCATAAGTAGCTCATTTAATACAATCAGTTGCTCCCGCGTAAGCTCTTGCTTGATACAGTCTGATGTGGCAAATACATCCCCACCACATTCTATGAGGCTGGCAACGGCGAGCGCATCGTTTTTAGTAGTGTTGGGGAACGTCATCAAACCAGTGTCTTCATATATACCCAATAAATAAAGTGTCGCTTCCTGTGGTGTTATGGTTACGTTTTCTGCCAGCAGTCTGGCAACTAGCTGTGCGGTATTTGAGCCATCTGTGCTGATAGATTCCTCACTAGCTTTAATATTTTTTATACTGGGCAGATGATGGTCAAACAATATGATTCGTTTGCTCTTTGAGGTAAGTTCCGCTAGTGCGCCTAATCTAGCGGAATTGTTGCAGTCGGTTATGACTAGCAGGTCTAAAGAATCTAACTCTTCAATCTCGCTTTCATTTACCCTTTTCACGTTTAACACACTCATAATTTTTGCAGGGATAGTTGCCCCCAGCTCTGTGCATACCCAAACTGAATCGCAGTTATATAGCCTGCTTGCTGCCCACGCACTTGCGATGGCATCAAAATCAGCGTTTACGTGCGTAATGACTAGTTTCTTTGCCACTATAAGTCAACCTCTAACACTAGCAGACGTTTTTCGCCACCATTTATGATGAACGAATTATGAAATGATTCCCAGCCTTTAGCACTGTTTAAGTCGCGCCTATTGGCAACCTTGCTCTGGTGCGTTGTCTGGTATAGCCACGCCTCGTTCATAGGCGATACATAAACAAGTCCTACGTGGTAGTGTATTAAATTATAACCCGCCCTGCGACTCTCGCTGTTAAAACTTAATAGGTATAAATGTCCGCGCTTAAAGCGCGACACCAGCTCCTTGCGCGTCCGCACGTTAGCTAAATCGTAGCCACGATAAGTAGCGGCGGTGGCATTATCTGGGTCGCCTGTTTGATTATTCGGCAACAGGAATCTGCGCTTATGCCCGTCTGATATATTCATAATGAAGTCCCAGCCGAAATCCCAGTCTTCCCCATTAGGGGCATCTTGTCCGCTATCATTCAGCCTGTCGCGCTTGGCATCAGATATGCTGATGTTTTTATTTAGTATAAGACGGCTAGCTGCAAGAACCAACCCGCTACAGTTAAGACCGGGCGTATTAAACCGACTAGACGTATCAGCAAAGAGCGTCCAGTTGCCGTGTTCATCTAGTGCGCCATCGGTGCGATAGGGGATAGTTAAAAATGATTTTAGCTCGTTGTTTATATTAGTAGCAGCATTGTCTTCGCCAGTGCCACCAGCATCAGTTGTGCCCATAAGCACAGCTAATAGTGTGAATACCAGCAACAACTTATATAGCATTAAACTTGATAGTTGCAAACAGGTCGTCCTGTGTTTCAGCCCGCCTTATTTGGACAGCACTGCCGTCTGGACGTAGCAAGAGTTCTGCTGAGCGCGTTTTGCCGTTATAGTTGTAGCCCATAGCATGCCCATGCGCACCTGTGTCATATATTGCGAGTAAATCACCCAATTCTATCTTCGGCAGTTTTCTGTCAATTGCAAATTTGTCGCTATTCTCACACAAGCCACCTACTACATCATACGTATTATTGGCGGGTGCGTTCTCTTTGCCGAGCACTACTATATGGTGATATGCGCCATACATCGCTGGACGCATAAGGTTCGCAGCACAAGCATCTGCGCCAATGTATTCCTTATAGATATGCTTTTCATGTATAGCTGTTGTGATGAGCCAGCCGTAAGGTCCCGTAATACAGCGCCCGCACTCAAAAAATAGTTTAGGCGCATAGCCATTAGCGGTCAATGCGCTATCGTAACATCCCTTTATATGTTCGCTCAGATAGTTGTAGTCAACACGTTCCTGTTCCAGTTTGTAAGGGATGCCTACCCCTCCGCCAAGGTTGATAAAATCAAGGGTAATACCCGTCTCTTTACACACACGTGCAGATAGTTTGAATAAAATATCTGCTGTTTCTACAAAATAGTCAGGGTTCAACTCGTTGCTAGCCACCATAGTGTGAATGCCGAAACGTTTCACACCTTTTGATTTCACGAGCTTAAATGCTTCAAGTATTTGAGCCTCTGTCAATCCATACTTAGCCTCTTCAGGTTTGCCTATTATACTATTGCCACCCTTCAATGGTCCTGGGTTGTAGCGGAACGATACCAGCTCTGGCAGTCCGATATTTTTCTCTACAAAGTCTATATGCGTGATGTCGTCAAGGTTCAGCACAGCACCAAGTGTTTTAGCTTTCACGTACTCACCGAGTGGCGTCTGGTTGCTGGTGAACATCACGTCCTCAGCTTTAATGTTCACACGTTCACAGAGCATTAACTCTGCGAGGGAACTACAGTCCATCCCCATCCCCTCTTCGTGAAGTATCTTCATAATATTAGGATTTGGCAGGGCTTTCACAGCAAAGTAGTTCTTAAACCCCTTTGCCCAGCTGAAAGCTTTGTATAGTGCTCGTGCATTGGCGCGAATCCCAGCTTCATCATATATGTAGAATGGAGTGGGGTGTTGGCTGACCAATCGCTGAATAGATTCTTTTGTAAAGGGCAGTTTTAGATTCTTGGGCATTACAAGTCTCCTATGAATTTGTGCGTTCTATATATTGTTTAACATTAAGATTATAGTGTCAATCTTATTTTGCATTTTATCAAGGTCTGCTGATACCTTATCCAGCATGTCAGGCTTTTCAATACCAATGTGCACAAAAACCGCCTCCACACTCTTATAGGTGTGCAGTAATTTCGCAAACATCTTAAAATTGTTGTTGTATAGGTCTAACAACGATACAACTTCACCGGCAAGCGGATTACCGAGTGCCTTTATATCGTCAAGCAGATATTGCAAGTAGGCAAATGATATTCCAGCTTTCCCCGCATTGGTAACGAAACGTAGCGATAGATTCACATCTAATGTTTTGCGTTTTCTAGCGGTCAGCACAGCGTTAAATGCCGCTATAAAGGAGCACACCTTTTCAAGCTCCCGTAGCATACCGCTACGAAGTGTTATCTGGAAAGCTTTATAGCTGAAAGTCTTATTATAAGACTCAAGCGTCTCAAGTGCCTTGCGATACCTGATAGCAACCACAATAAGCACCGCTACCGTTGCTAAACATAAGAGAACTATCAGAAGCGTAAGCAAGCTCATAAATTTATCTTATAAAATGTGTCCACACGCGTTTTTCCGTTTCAGGTTTGGGAATAGCCTTGCTTGCGTCTAGCGTCTTTAAGAGCCATGCCATATCCCGTGCGTTTGCGCGCATAGTTTGAATTCCTTCTGCATCTTGCAGTGCTTCGCCTTGCTCTCTGCCATAGACAACACGCCAATATTGAGACGGCGGCGTAATCGTACCTGCCAAGCCTAGATAGTTGTCCAGCTGATGCTGCACATCCAGCCCTCCTGTGCGACGCACAACTGATACCATTGTGGCAACCTTATACCTAAAATATCGCGAGCTTGAATAAAACATCCTATCTAAAAACGCTTTCATCGTGCCTGCTATACCCGCATAATAGGTAGGCGAACCTAGTATAAAACCATCTGCCGCACGCACTTTAAGAGCAACTTCATTAACAATATCTTTCTGAACGCATAAATTGTCGGAGGTATTGGCGCATGCTCCACAAGCAAGGCAACCAGCGATGCTCTTATTACCGATATGAACAGTTTCAGTGGCAATCCCAGCCACCTCTAGCTCATCAGTCATCACACGCAATGCCCTAGCAGTGTTGCCGTTACTACGAGGACTGCCGTTTATGGCTACAACTTTTAAGGCATTAGACATAAAACTACCCCCATTCTATAAAGTTCTGAGGCATTATAACATAAAAAGGCGAGAAAAGAAATTTTAATCTTTTGACACTGCTAATAGAGCACAGAACCGCACCGCATTATAGAACAGTGGAAATACTGCTGTGTTTATTGCTAGTAGTCCCACCTGTCATTTTCTAGCAATTCAGCAACCATCTGTATATATGCAAGTAGTTCGTAGGCGACCTTCAACTCTTCAGTGGCGTCTGCACTATTATAGACGGCTAGAGACGGGATAAGTGGCTTATAGAGTAGTTTTGAACCCACGTATGGAGAGTTAAAGATTATATTTTCGCTCATTTCAACAAAGTAATCGCCGTATAGTAGCCCTGAGCTGGACTTATTGCCTGTAAAGGCGTAATGCTGAGCATTTTCATCAAAGACGCTTTTGCCAATAACAGCTATATCGCCCTTTAAGCCAGCTAACTCTATTATGGTCGGCAGTATATCTAGCTGACTGACCATATAATCATAGCGTGCAGGTTTCACAAAGGCTGGCGCATAGACTAAAAGCGGTATGTGATAGTTTTCGGGGTAATCTAACACTCTGCTGTCGTCCATTACCATAGCGTGGTCTGCTGTGATGATAAATATAGTGTTTTTGAACCACTCCTCTTGTTTAGCCGCTTTAATAAACTCTCCTAAGCTATAGTCGGAATAGCGTAGTACGTCGCCAAACTGCGGTTTGTCATTGTAAGTGTTAAATGGCGCGGGCAATGGCGGATATGGCATATGCGTAGTGCCAGAGAATAACGTTGCTAAAAATGGCTCGCTTGTATTATCAAGCTGTCCTTTTAAGAACATTAACCCGTCATAATCCCAACCTGTATCAGATGCCTTTGGAACGGGATATTTTAGCAACAGCGGTATATCCTCCATACCAAAATACCTCTTGAAACCGAAAAACTTTGTGATGGAGTCTAGCCGATAAGAGCGGCGTTTAGAGGTCTGCACAAATATAGTGTCAAACCCATTGCGACTAGCGATAGTGCCAAGCCCGTTGTGAAATTTCGGCTCATGGTATTCGCCTATTGAAAATGCGTTGCCCACAGGTGGAATTCCGCCTATTATGCTCTGAATACCATCAACGCTACGCTGCTCAACAGCATAGCAGTTGGTGAAGAATGCACCCTCTTTTGCTAACTTATCAAACTCTGGAGTGAACGAACCTCCGATAGCCCTTTCCCTGCCAACGTATGCACTTCCCCAGCTCTCCATAATGAGCACCACTACGTTGTGCTTGCTGGTGCTGCCAGCGAAACTGCGCACAAGCGGATACTTAGCCTCTGTGTCTAATCCTAAAATAGTAGCAGCATCGGCATAACTCATATATTTGGGCATTTTATCAGTATCGTTTTTGTAGTGATAATAGGCTGTGAACGCACCATTCATAATCAACTTGCCGCGCTCATCCCCATAAGCGAAAGCGTCTATAGGCGCAAGCGGTTTGTTGGTGAATGAGCCACGAACGCAAATAATGGTTGCAATGGTAATAATTACAAGTCTAGTTACACATAAATAAACGTTGAGGGGGGGGGGGGGGGGGGGGGGGTTGAAATTTAAGTTTTTTATGGTTTTTTTTTGTTTTAAAAAAAAAAACATCTCTTATTTTTTCGTTGTGGGGAAATTCAAAAAAAAGGGTGGTATTTTTTTTTTAAAACACACCGACTAGGTTCTTTTCGTTTATATATAAAAATAT